>CALKJP010000076.1 GCA_937995645.1 uncultured Bacteroidia bacterium | reverse complement strand
GTTTATCAGCATAGCATTGTAAAACCAAATGATTTAAGCAAAGTAAATCTGGCTTTTTTTACCACAAATGGCATAGGCAGCGTTGTATTTGCAATATGTGTAATATCTGATTTATTTTTACTTTAGAGTTTTAAAAAATTAAACAATGTCTTATTTTAAGAAGTATCCCCACGTTCTTATAATTATTGTAGCAGCATTAGGCTATTTTGTTGACATTTATGATTTGATTCTTTTTAATGTTGTAAAAAAAGAAAGTTTGGAACAAATAATGACATTCACGGATGCAAGTGAGAGAAAAAATACCGGAATTTTCCTTTTCAATATGCAAATGACGGGAATGCTTATTGGCGGTATTTTATGGGGAATTTGGGGAGATAAAAGAGGAAGACTTTCTGTACTTTTTGGCTCTATTATGCTATATTCTGTCGCAAATATAGCCAACGCATTTGTAACAGACGTTAGCACTTACGCTATCGTTAGAATAATTGCCGGTATTGGATTAGCGGGCGAATTAGGCGCGGGTATAACCTTGGTTGCCGAAACCATGAGCAAGGAAAATAGAGGATATGGCACCATGATTATTGTAACATTTGGAGCACTTGGAGCTGTTGTGGCGGCAATGGTTGGAGCAGAAGGGCATATTGTTGGAAAATGGTTAGGTTCAATATTCGGAACACCATTTGCAAATTGGCAGGTAGCCTATATAATTGGAGGAGTTCTTGGATTGCTACTTTTACTTTTACGAGTAGGAACGATAGAATCAGGTATGTTTAAAAGCATGCAGGATAAAGAAATAAGCCGCGGAGATATTAGAATTTTATTCAACAATAAAGAGCGTTTTTTCAAATATTTAAACTGCATTTTAATTGGAGTTCCGATTTGGTACATTATTGGCTTGTTAGTAGCCAACTCGCAGGAACTTTTTGCCGTTGATTTACAAATAAAAGGACAAGTAATTAATGGCAAAGCTTTAATGTTTGCTTATTTGGGATTATCCTTTGGCGACCTTATAAGTGGAATATTAAGTCAATTATTAAGAAGCAGAAAAAAAGTGGTGTATTTATATTTAATTTTTACAACAATATTGATGTTTTACTTTTTATTTGTAATGAAAGGTTCAAGTGCAGAACACTATTATTTCGTTTCATTTTTATTAGGAACAGCTAGTGGATACTGGGCCATATTTGTAACCATTGCATCAGAACAATTTGGAACTAATATTAGATCAACAGTTACCAATACCGTCCCAAATTTTGTAAGAGGATCTGTACCTATCATTACCGGCTTATTTGGCTTTTTTACAGCTATTTTAGCAAGCAATATATATAGTGCCTTATTTGTTGGATTAATATGTGTTACATTGGCCGTATGGGCAAACTATCGCAGCAAAGAAACTTTTGCCAAGGATTTAAACTATCTGGAAACCATGTAATTTTAAAAATTGAATTTAAACAAAAAACATATCTCCAAAAAAGAAAAAATAGTTCTGACGCTATCCGTTATAGCTGTATTTTTTTTATCTATTATAGTATGGACTAATATTTGGGTAGTTCAAACAGCCAACACAAGATTATATGATAAATTAGAAAATGTGCCCTATAACGATGTAGCCTTACTTTTAGGAACAAGTAAATACAACAAAAAAGGAAATACCAATTTATTTTTCAAATACAGAATAGAAGCAGTTACCGCTTTATTTCATTCAGGAAAAATAAAGCACATTATTGTAAGTGGCGATAATAAAGAAATAAGTTATAATGAACCCAGAGATATGAAAAGAGCGCTAATAGCCAATCAGATTCCTGACTCTTGCATCACATTAGATTTTGCAGGATTTAGAACACTTGACTCGGTGGTTCGCTGTAAAAAAGTGTTCGGACAAAGTAAAGTAACCATAGTTTCACAACGTTTTCATTTAGAAAGAGCATTATTTATAGCAAGAAAAAACAATATGGATGCCATAGGATTTGTTGCCGAAGACGCTCCCCAGCAATATGGATTATACACCTATATTAGAGAATATTTTGCAAAATTTTTAGCTGTTATTGATGTATATATTTTACATGCCTCTCCCAAATTTCTTGGCGAACCAATTGAAATTAAAATTGATTAAACATGCTTAAGCAAGCCCCCTTGCTTCGTGTTATTTTACCTTTAATAACGGGCATTTTACTCGGTATATATTTCCCTTTTCATCATTGGTTAAACATTGTACTACCGGTATCTCTTTTTTTAATAATTGCCATTATTATTTTTATAAAAAAACTGGATAAAGCTTATAAGTATCAATCATTTTATGGATTAATCATTTTTCTCTTTTTTATAAGCGCTGGCTATAGCTTAACTATCATAAAAACTTCTCATTTTCACGATCAGCATTTTACTAAAATACCTGAATTTGGATTAGCCTATGGCGAAATAGTTGAACCGCTTTCATATAAAGGTAACACAGCTAAAGCAGTAATAAATATTTTAGCCATTAAAAACAATAACCAATGGCATTCTACAAGTGGAAAAACTTTAATTTATTTTCAAAAAGACAGTTCCTTAATTCTTTTAAAAACGGGCGACAGAATAATTTTCGAACCCGACTTTAAAGAAATAAAGGGACCTCAAAATCCATCAGAATTTAATTACAAACAATATCTTGCATTTCATTTAATTTATCGTCAATCTTATTTAAAAAGCGGAAAATGGCAAAAAGTAAACAATGGCAATGATTACAATTTAAAAAGAATAGCCGAATCATGGAGAGACAAATTACTTTCAATTATTGAGCAAAATAATATTACAGGAAATGAAGCTGCTGTACTATCAGCATTAATAGTAGGATATAAAGACAAATTGGATGCATCTGTTGTAAGAGCTTATTCAAGCTCGGGAGCTATGCATGTTTTAGCTGTTTCGGGTTTACACGTTGGAATAATTTATGTGATAATAAGTTCTGCATTTTTCTTTTTAGATAAAATAAAACACGGTGTAATTTTTAAAACAATTATTGTACTTCTTTTTTTATGGGCATTTGCTTTTATTACAGGTTTGTCACCATCTGTTTTAAGAGCATCTACCATGTTCAGTTTTGTTGCTATTGGTAAAGCCTTTAATAGAAACACCAATATTTATAATACTTTAGCAGCATCAGCCATTCTCCTGCTTTTAATCAATCCATACATGATTACTGAGGTTGGATTTCAACTCTCCTATCTTGCAGTAATAGGCATTGTTTCTTTTCAAAAAGGATTTTATGATTTAATAGAAGTAAAAAATAAATGGCTGGATAAAATCTGGCAATTAACCACCGTATCTATTGCTGCACAAATAAGTACATTCCCATTGGGATTATTGTATTTTCATCAATTTCCGAATTACTTTCTGTTATCGAATTTAGTTGTAATTCCTTTGGCATCTTTAATCATACATACAGGCATTTTAATGTTTGTACTTTCGCCTTTTCCTTTGTTGGCCAAATATGCAGCATTAGTTACCGATAAACTTTTATTTGCATTAAATTATAGTGTAAATTATTTTGAAAAGCTTCCCTACTCTATTACCGAAGGCATTTACATTACCGTAGCAGAAACAATTTTAATCTATCTTATTATTACTCTTATAACGCTTTATTTAACCGATAAACATAAAAGGTATTTATTTGCATCGTTGTTGTGCATAATAGTTTTATTAAGCTATAATGCTTACGAAAAATCACAACAAAAAATTCAAAAATCATTTATAGTGTATAATATACCCGGTATTTCGGCTTTTAATTTTATTGATGGAAGCGAAAATATTTTGTTTACCGACTTAAGACTGATGAAAGATGAAAACAAATTAACATTTCATCTAAAAAACAACTGGATTAAAGCCGGACTCGACAAAGAAAAAGTAGTTTCTGTAAAAGAATTATATAAATCCATTAATCTTAAAACACTTTATACCATAAATAACACCCGACTATTTGTAAGGCAAAATTTTATTTCGTTTTACAATACCAGAATATTTTTTTTAAATGATAAATCCTTGTTAAAAGATATACCTTCTAAGAAAATAGACATTGATTTTATAATATTATCAAACAATACAAAAGTAAAGCTAAGTGAGATTACAAAATACTTAAAATTTAAAACTATTATTATAGATAGCTCAAATTCTAATTACCAAACCGATAACTGGCTAAAAGAAGCCATAAACCTTGGCATTAAAGTATATCCTGTAAGAGACAAAGGGGCATTTACAACTGATTTTATCCGTTAATAAGTGTTAAAATGACAATTTTGGTAACTTCCATCACATATTACAGCATAATTTTTTTTATATTTGTAATATTAAGTTTAACCTAAAATAAAAATATGTCTATGAAAAAAGTTTTTTTATTGATTGCACTTGCCGCTTTTGTAGGCACAACTACCATAACTTCTGCTTTTGCTTCTGAAAAAGCTGCTGTTGTAGTTAAAGAAAAAGAAAAAAAGAAAAAGAAAAAAGAATGTCATGCATCTGAAACAAAAGCATGTGCAGGTAAAACCGAAGGTGCTGAAGCAAAATCATGTGCAGGTAAAACCGAAGGTGCTGAAGCAAAATCATGTGCAGGTAAATCAGAAGGAGAAATGAAATCTTGCTGCAAAGCAAAAGCTGCTGAAGCAAAATAATATTTTGTTATCTCATTCCGTAAAAAGGCCTCCCATAAGGGAGGCTTTTTTATTGAGTTAAATCTTACCCAATGTTAATTTATTGTAAATATTAAATTTTCTAAATATTAAGCTAATATTATGTAACTATTATATATTTGTTAACGTTTTAAAGAAAATAAAATAAAAAATCGGAGGATGCATTATGATAAAACGAATTATTACAGGAATAGGATTAAGCCTAATAATATTCTCAGCTACAGCGCAAGAAAAGTCATTTTTGATAGAAAAAAACAATTTATTTTATACCGATTCTCATATTTTATGTGACGGGGCAATAAAAGAAAAATATCCAAGCGGCGCACTTAAAGCAGAATATAATTTTACTAAAGGATTACCTCACGGTACCAGTACAATTTATTTTGAAAACGGCAAAGTAAAAGAAATCAGAAATTTTAATAATGGCCTTAAGCATGGAGAATGGGTTACTTATGATGAAAAAGGTAATAAAACAGCTGTGGCATATTATCACCATGGTTTAAAAGACAGCACTTGGATGGTATGGGATGAAAACGGTACAAAACGTTATGAATTTTCATACAACAAAGGTCAAAAAACAGGCACATGGATCATGTATGATGATAAAGGAGCAATTGCTCAGGAACAAAAATATTAATTTAGATTTACATAAAATTCTATGGCGGCTTTTATCTCATTAATAGAAGCCGATTTGTTTATATGAGCATTTCCAATTTCAGAAAGTAATACAAATGAGATGGCATCTCCCTCATTCTTTTTATCATTATATAAATAAGCTATAATTGAATCAGTATTTTGAACTTTAAAATTGAGCTTTTCAAAATATTTCTGTATCACTTCTTTAATGGAACTAAAATCGTTTTCGTTTAAAAAACCTTGTTTTAAACTAATGTAGGATTCAATTAAAATTCCGGCCGCAACAGCTTCACCGTGCGAAACATAAAGATTGTTTTCTATCATAAAACTTTCGATACCGTGACCTATGGTATGCCCAAGATTTAAAAGCTTACGCTCGTTATTTTCAAATGGGTCATTTAGTACAATATTATTTTTTATACTAATGGAATGAAATAAAACATCCGACCAATTATCTGTTAAAAATAAATTCTTGCTCTTAAGTTTTTCCCAATGTTCCTTACTTTGTATTAAGGCATGTTTTAAAATTTCTGCATAACCCGAAAGCCATTCCTGCTCATTTAAAGTTTGAAGAAAAACCGGATTTACAAATACAAACGATGGAGGATTAAAAACACCGGCAATGTTTTTAATATTAGCCACATTAACAGCAACCTTACCTCCTACCGAAGCATCAGCCATTGCCAACAACGATGTTGGAACATTAATATAATTTATTCCTCTTTTGTAGAGCGAAGCCAGCATACCACCTAAATCGCATATTACACCACCTCCCAAATTAATTAACAATGCTTTTCTGTCGGCATTCATAGCTGACATAGCTTCAATTAAACCTGCAAGTATTTCAAACGATTTTGATGCTTCACCGCTTTCAACTTCTAAAATTTCAGCATTCGCCAAAAAGGGGACATTATTAATTAATACAGGTAAACAATGATTTAAGGTATTCGAATCAACCAAAACAAAAACAATTGAACTATCTGCAAATTGTTTTTCAAGAATTTCTTGTAAATAAATAAAGGTATCATCGCCAATAAATACGGTAGATTTATAAGAATTAATTTGTTGCATGAATTAATTTAAAATTACATTTTTGCTCTAAATTATAAAATTATCAACTTTATACGTATTTAAAATTTAATACCTGTCTATTTAATAAAAATATTAATAGGTTTGCATTAATGGAAAAGCATATCCTGAGCAAATCTACTTTTATACGTGCTAAACAATGTTTAAAATCGCTTTATCTTTATAAAAATCATATTTACCTTCGAGATAAGATAAGCAAAGAACAACAAGCTCGATTTAGCCGTGGGATTAATGTAGGTTTATTAGCTCAACAGCTTTTCCCGGATGGAGTTGATGCATCTCCGCAAAACGTTTCGCTTTATCATGAATCGGTTGTAAAAACTAAACACTTAATTGAAAAGGGAACTAAGGTTATTTACGAAGCAGCATTTCAGCACAAAGGAATTTTAGCAGCACTTGACATTTTAGTAAACGAAAATGGTAGCTGGAATGCTTATGAAATAAAAAGTTCGGCCAAAATAACACCAACTTATATTTCAGATGCAGCACTGCAATATTTTGTTATAAGCAATAGCGGAATTGACATTAAAAATATTTACATAGCTAATATCAACACAGCTTATGTTAGAAAGGGAAATATAAATGTTCATGAACTTTTTAAAATAAACGATGTAACAAAAGAAGTTTTAAGACAACAAGAAGAAGTTAAGCAAATTATTGTAGAAGCTTTTAAAACATTAGAAAAGAGAAGTATTCCCGACATTAGCCCCGGTCCCCATTGTTACGACCCATATACCTGCGATTTTAAAGGGTACTGCTGGAAAGCTTTGCAAGATGCAGAAATTTTTGAATTTAACGGACTTAGCAAACAACAACAATTTGAATGGTTTAATAGAGGATGGAAAAAAATTGAAGATGTGCCGGATAATGAGCTACCAAATGTAATTATTAAAAAGCAAGCAGAAGCAACTCGAAACAATACAATTATAATTGACCGCGAAAAACTGAAAGTATTCTTAAACGGCATTCATTATCCTTTATATTTTATAGACTTTGAAATTATGATGACGGCTGTGCCTTTATTCGAAAACACAAGCCCTTATCAACAGTTGCCCATTCAATTTTCGGTTTTTCAACAAGAGGGTGAAAAAGCAGATTTTATTCATTATTCATTTTTAGGAGAAACAAGCGAAGACCCAAGAAGAGCCTTTGCCGAAGCACTCATTCGCACCTGTGGCAACAGCGGCAGTATTTTAGTTTATGATATCAGCTCAGAGCGAGGTGTTATTAATCAATTAATACAAACTTTCCCAGAATACGAAAAAGCATTACAGGCAATTGTTTCGCGTTTAGTTGATTTATCCGTACCATTCAGAGAGATGTATTTGTATCACCCTAAAATGAAAGGCTCTTCCTCCATAAAAAATGTTGCTATGGCATTTTGTAAGGATATAAATTTTGATGCCTTGCCAATTAGTAACGGGCAATTGGCAAGCATTGCTTTTGAAAGCCTGCAACAAGAAAATGATATGTTTAAAATACTTGAATTAAAAGAACAATTAGAAGCATATTGCAAGCTCGATACTTGGGCCATGGTTAGGATTTGGCAGGAGATAAAAAGTCTGATCTAAGTAAAACATAAACTTAATATTTTACAATTACATTTTGTATTTTTACATATCTGCCAAATTCATTTTAAAATTTATATGAAACATCTTCTATTATCATTTACTTTAGTATTTTCTATCATTACACAGGCACAAGAAAATACCCTTACATGCCAACAAAATAAACAATTCCTAAAAAACATACGCAGCAGTTCAAACGGTAATGAGCGCAGTGATACCATTGATGTTTTAAACTATCAAATAAATTTAGAAATTATTGATTTCACCAATAAGCGCATAAAAGGCAATTGCCGTATTACTTTTAAATCGCTGCAGAATAACATTAACACGTTATCGCTTGATTTGCTGAGAATGAACATTGATTCAATAAAAGGCAATCAGCAAATTTTATCATATACTTATAACGACACATTATTAATTGTAAACCTACCCAATACTTTAAATATACATAACATTGATACCGTAACGATTTATTACAACGGGCAACCCCAAACCGATGCATCGGGCTGGGGAGGATTTTATTTTCAAAGCGGCTACGCGTTTAATTTGGGAGTTGGCTTTGCAGCTAACCCGCATAATTTTGGAAGAGTTTGGTTTCCATGCTTCGATAATTTTGTAGAGCGCTCAACTTATGAATTTAATATTATTACCGCTAATGGCAGAAAAGCTTATTGCAATGGATATTTGGTATCGGAAAATGTAATATCGAACGATACCATTGTTAGAACATGGAAAATGGATGATGAAATACCTACTTATCTGGCATGTGTAGCAGTTGCAAATTATGCCGAAGTAAATCAAACACACAATGGTTTAAACGGTCCTATACCTATTGTATTAGCAGCATTAGCAAACGACACAACAGCTATGAAAAATTCATTTTCAAATTTGGGAAACGCTATTAATGCTTTTGAAAACCGATATGGAGCACATGCATGGAATAAAATAGGCTATCACTTAGTTCCCTTTAGTTCAGGAGCCATGGAGCATGCAACGGCTATCGCCTACCCACGCCTTGCAGCAAATGGAACCCTTGCTTACGAAACCTTAATGGCGCATGAATTTGCACATCACTGGTGGGGCGATTTAGCCACCTGCGAAACAGCAGAAGATATGTGGCTAAACGAAGGTTGGGCTACCTATTCGGAACATATCTTTTTAGAATGGATTTATGGCAAACAACGATATATTGATGAAGTAAAAGCTAATTTTGACCCTATAATTCAATACGCTCATATTAAAGAAGGCGCATACAGAGCAGTATCAGGAATTCCCCATCAATATACCTATGGCGACCATGTGTATAAAAAAGGTGCCATGGTAGCGCATGCCTTGAGAGGATATATGGGAGATTCATTATTCTTTAAAGCTTGCAAAGATTACATGAACACGTATCAGTTTCGTCATGTAAACAGTACTAATATGATGAATACTTTTAGCGCAAGTAGCGGATTAAATCTTACTGACTTTTTTAATGATTGGGTATTTAATCCCGGATTTACTGCAATAACTATTGATTCTGTTGTTACAACATCAAATTCCGGTAATTATCATGTAACAGTACATGTAAAACAAACTACAAAAGGTGCTCCGGCTAATTTTACAAATGTTCCTGTTACCATTACATTTATGGACAACCAATGGAATCAAGTGCATGATACTATTGTAGTTTCGGGTAATGGAGGAATATTTAATTTTACGCTTCCATTTAATCCTGTATTTACTACCTTAAATTTAGATAATCGTTTACCACTTGCAATAAGCGACAACTTTAAAACAATTAAAACTACCGGAGCACATAACTTTGGAATTGGCAGAGCTAATTTTACCATAAACAGCATTTCTGATTCCGCCTTTATTCGTGTAGAACATATTTGGGTAGGCCCTGACGGCCAAATTAATGCACCAGAAGGTAATTTTACACTCTCGCCCGACAGATATTGGAAAATAGATGGAATTTTTCCCTCCAATTTTTCAGCCACCACAAGATTGTATTATGACGGAAGAACTAATACTACATCTAACGGAAATGGTTATTTAGACCATCATTTAATCGGCAATAACGAAGCCGGAGTTGTTTTATTATACAGAAGGAATCCTTCAGAAAACTGGACTATATATCCTTACTACACACAAAATTTATTGGGAAGCAACACTCCTAAATACGGCTACATGCAATTAGATACAATTTTACTTGGAGAATATACTTTTGGATATGACGATAATTATGTAAATACAAATATAATAAACGATGATACAAAGGAATTAAACATTTATCCTAATCCGGCAAGCAATGAAATTAATATAGATTTTAATGGTGTAACATCTAATAGAGAAATTAAAATATCCGATATGAACGGAAAAAATATTTCAAGGATTCAAAGTAGCGATTCGCTAATAAAAATCTCATCAGCAAATTGGAAAAACGGAATGTATTTTATAGAAGTAAAAAATGAAAACGGAGAAATTTTTGCAAAGAAAATAATTATAAAAAAATAATCACACACGAATACCAACTATACAAACATCATCAATTTGCTCTAAATTACCTTTCCAATTATAAAACTCATTTTTAATAATTTCTGACTGTTCCTGCATTGACTTATCAGCATTTTCCAACAAGATTGCTTGAAAATTTTTGTATTTATATTTTTTCCCCTTTTCACCGCCAAATTGATCAGAAAATCCATCGGTAAATGCATAAATACTATCACCATAATTCAAATTAAATGTTTGAACATTAAATGGTTTTAATTCTCCTGTATGCAATCCAACAGGCATTTTATCGGGTTTTAATTCTATAAGATCATATTCTTTATATTCATTCTTTTTTCTTATTATCCAAACCGGATTATTTGCTCCAGCGTAGTATAAAGTATTATTATTTTTATCCCAAACACATAATGCAATATCCATTCCATCTCTATTTTGGCTTTCCCCTTTTTGCTCTAATGCTTTTATTAATTTCTCGCGAAGTTTATTGAGAATTTCATCAGGTTTATAAATTTTGTTTTCAACAACTATTTCGTTTAACAAGCTATTTCCTATCATACTCATTAAAGCTCCCGGAACACCATGCCCTGTACAATCTGCTACCGCCCAAATTGATAAATTATTATCTAATTGAATAGCCCAGTAAAAATCACCGCTTACAACATCTTTGGGCATGTATATAATAAAATATTGGTTGCTGATTTTTTTCCATTCGTTATCAGATGTTAAAATTGCATTTTGAATTCTTCTTGCGTAATTTATACTGTCTACTATTTCTTTATTCTTTTCTTCTATAATGGCTTTTTGATTTTCAACTTCTTGTTTTTGCAATAAAATTATTTTATTGGCTTTGGCTTTGCTTCTGAATGCATAAAAAATAATGCCTGCAATTATTAAAAGACAAATGATTAATAAGATCAAATATTTATTTCGTGTTTTTTGTTTAGAAATGGTTAAATCTTTTAATTCTTGTTGTTTATGAAGATTTAAAATTTGCAATTCTTTTTTTTCGCTCTCGTATTTGGTTTCAACTTCGGCAATTTGATGGGCAAATTCATCGCTAAAAATTTTTTCTTTTACATCATTAAATTTTATTATGTACTTCTCAGCTTTTTTACCATTTTTCAAGTTGGCATAAATAATTGCTAATTGCCGGTATATCATTGATTGTTGTTTTAAATTATCTTCTCCAACATTATTCATTGAAATGAGGCTGTATTTTTCGGCTAAATCATATCTGCCTAAATCGGAATATACGCAACTGATATTATGAGCATTTAAGGCAATGTCAATTTTATTATTTAATTGATTCGATAATTCAAATGCTTTTAAATAATATTTTAATGCTTCATCGTTTTTTTTAAAATTTCTGTAATTATATCCCATTAAACTATAAATCCCTGCTATTGATAATTTATCATTATGTTTTTCGTAAACTTTTAATGATTTATTTAAATACTGAAACGATTTTTGATAATCGCCTTTTAGAGAAATTACATTTGCAATATTTGACCATGTGGCTGCTGCAGCATATTCATCATTAATTTGATTATATATTTTTTCTGCCTCTAATAAATATTCTAATTCCTTATCATAATTCTTCAATTGGTGATATATTTGGCTTATATTGTTATAGGTCATGGCCTTATAACGTAAGTCGCCTAACATTTCAATAATTTTTAAAGCCTCTAATTGAATTTTTATGGCATCAGCAAATAAACCTTTTTCATAATAAATTAAACCAATTTTGCTGTATGATGAAAAGAGAAGTTTAGGTTCGTTTAACTTTTTACGTATTTCTAATGATTTATTGTAATAATACAAGGCACTGTCAATATTACCTATTTTATAAAAAACTATACCTAAATCATTATATCCTTGTGCAATCCATTTTTCATTTTTAATTTTTTCAGCCAGATTGATTTCCTTGATTGCTATATCTTTAGCTTTTTCAATTTCTGAATTAATATAGGCCCAATGTAAATCGGTTAGTACTTGAAGCCTAACTGTGTCATGTAAATTCTTTTTTAATAATTCTTGCAAAGAATCTGCATCGCTTTTATTTTGTGAAAATAAAAAGCAATATATATAAACAAAAAAACTGTAAAAAAGAAGGAGAGTACTTTATTCATATATGCTTAAACTCTAACACCAATAAAAAGAATGTCATCTATTTGTTCACCATCGCCAAGCCATTCAATATAATTATTTACTATTTGAGTGTATTGATAGTTCATATCGTACGGGGCAACCTGCAGCAATAGTTCTTTTAAGCGTTTAACCATAAACTTTTTGCCATCTTTCCCACCAAACTGATCGGCATATCCATCAGAGAAGATATAAAATAAATCTCCTTTTTTTAATTGTATTTCATTTGAATTAAACACGCGTTTTTCATCATTATCTTGTAAGCCTCCAATTGGATATTTATCGGCTTTAATTTCCAAAAGATCATTATTTGAGATAATATATAAAGGACGCATAGCTCCGCTATATTGCAATATTAGTGTTTCAACATTAATTTTACATAAAGCAATATCCATTCCATCGCGCGACTCCTGTTGGTCTTGTTTTAAAGATATACGAATTTGCTTATGCAATTCGGTTAAAATTTCTCCGGTTGAGGTAATATTTTTTTCATTTAAAATTTCATTTAAAAGTGTATGACCAATCATACTCATGAAAGCGCCCGGAACACCATGACCGGTGCAATCAGCAGCAGCTATATATACATCTTTACCTTTTGTAACAAACCAATAAAAATCGCCACTTACGATATCGCGAGGTCTATAAAAAACAAAGGATTCGGGAAGTACTTCTTTTATTTCATCGAGTATAGGAAGAATAGCCTGCTGAATTTTGCTGGCATAATTTATACTATCGGTAATATCTTTATTTTTTTCTTCAACCAGTTCTTTTTGAATTTCAATTTCTTCTTTTTGTTGTACAATTTCTGCAGTGCGTTCCTGTACAATTAATTCAAGTTGAGCTTTTGAACGCTTTAATCTGTATATCGATAATTGAATAGCGCCATATACAAATCCGACAAACAATAAAATATATGCAATATAGGCATACACAGTTCTATACCAAGGTGGAAGAATAATGAATGAATAAATGGTTTCTTCACTTTCTACATCATAAATATTTTTTGAAATTAGATGAAAGGTATATCTACCTTCAGGCAAATTGGTATAGCTAACCTTTGATTCATTTGTCCAGTTTGTCCATTCATTATCATACCCTTCTAAAAACCATTTATAGCGATTATTTTTTTCATCTTCGAAACTTATCGATGAAAATTCAAAAGTAAATGAATTAAACTGATATTCGTGTTGATTTATATTTTCATTTGATTGATTTAGTAGAATTTCATTATTTGAGGAAAGAAAAACTCCACCAAAAAGCAAAGAATCCTTAGCAATTGTAATTTTTGAAATGATGTTATAAAATGGTTTATTGTAATCTTTTTTTGACTTACTATTAAAAACAATTAAACCGTCTTGTCCGCCAAACCAAATTCTTCTATCAGGTGTTTCATAAATATAATCGATTAGGCTTCCTGAAAATCTTTTAAAGGGAATGTCATACCATATTGGTTGTTCATATTTTAATGATACAACACCTGTTTCTTTTAATTTTTCATTTGCATTAAAAAACCAATAAGTGCTATCCAATCCTTTTGCTAAAAAATAAACCTGTCTTGAGCCATCTGAAAATTTTTCTCCAAATCGAGTCTCTTTTTTAAAATGTTTTTTTTCATAGTCCCATTTATATAGTCCGACATAAGTACCGATTAAAATTTCATTATCTATTTTAAACACCACATCATATCTATAATCTGTCAAACCACTTGTAGAATCAAACTTATGAACAAAATATGACTTATTTAATGTTGAATTATTTTTTGAAATGCTATTGTTAACAGAGACTTTAGAAACTCCTTCAAAAGGTATCCCTAACCAGATATCACCATATTTATCTTCGGCAATACTTCTAATTCCAGGGCTCACACCGTCAACAAATCCATAATCTTTCCATTGCCCATTTTCATTTTTTAAAATAGCTAAACCATTTGCTGTTCCTGCATATAAAACATTGGGATTTTTATCCGATATGTAAAGGCAATAAGTATATAAATTGCTTATTTGTTTAATCATGTCATTTTCAAACTCAAATATTCCTTTATTTGATGCAGCATACATTTTATAATCTTTCCCGTTTTTTTGTGTTTTAAACAACCACCAACTTTGAGTTGAAATCTCTGGTATTAATTTAAAACGTTTTATGTACTTATCAATATCTTCTTTTGATTTAATAATTATGTTTTCATCAAAAGCAGATTGATAATATACTCCTTGACTTGTTGCTAAATACAATTTGTTTTGATAATGTAAAATAGATTGGATTCTTCCATTTATACCATTAACATCATTATACCAGGCAATAGGCGAATTGTATTCTAATTTTGAAATTCCTTTACTAAAACTTGACCAAAGTATATTATTATTATCTAAGTAAAGATAATAGGTTGCTTCATCCTGTAATCCGTTAGATTTACAAAATATATTTTTAACAACTCCGGACTTATCTAAAATTACAATTCCTCCTCCGAGTGTTCCTATTGCGAAGGTATTATCATCCAACACAATTGCATTGTATATTCCCGTAGCATTAAAATATTCTTCTGCATTTGTTTTATACTTAATAAGTACAGAATCTGGCTTACTTGAAAATGAATTAAAAAGTTGTAGATTGTCATTAAATGTGGCTACTAAATATGTATTTTTTGAATATGGTAAGACTGCATAAATTTTATCGTTATTAAAAACCTCTCCATTTTGTAGTAAAGAAATTTTCTTATTTACAATCTTCTTTAATCCTATGCCTCTGTCTATAATCCATATTTCATCTTTAACTTTAAACGATAAGTGAAAAAGATTTTCAGGATAAATAATTTCGATTTTATTATCTTCATAAATAAAAACTTTATCAAAAGTTTGAAAATATATAGTATTGTTAACGACATGAGTTTTCCAAACCTCAGAAAACCCCCTTTCTTTTTCAGGCAATAAGTCAACAAGAGAAATATATTCTAATCGACCTTGTTGATTTGATTGTAAATACCCAAAATCTCCAACAGCACCAACATAAATTTTACCCTTACCATCAATTGCTAATGACCTTACAATTGACATATTTTTTACTGGGAATAATTCCCATCTGGTTCCATCATATTGCAAAACCCCTGCTGAGTTAGCAAAATACATTACTCCTCTTTTATCTTGTATAATAGCCCAATTATCTGAGCCTGCGTCATATATTTTAGGGGAATAATTTGAGATATAAGGGATACTCCATTGCTGTGCAAATAGTTCAACGTTTGCAGCGAGAAAAGCAAAAATAAAAACTAATATGTAAGTAATTTTTTTCAATTCAATTTTATGAAGAGCAAGTTACAAAAAATGATTGCCTGAAAAACACATTTTTCAGGCAACCAAAATTAATTTTTATTTAAATGATTATGCAAGCACCTTCACTTTTTCCATTATACTTACAAACTCATCAAACAAATATCTTGAATCGTGCGGGCCTGCAGATGCTTCGGGATGGTATTGTACTGAAAAAGCCGGTTTGTCTTTTATTTTAATTCCTGCAAGTGTACCGTCATTCAAATGTTTATGGGTAATAATAATATTTTCATGTTTTATAGCTTCTTCCATATTTACAACAAAGCCGTGATTCTGCGATGTAATTTCGCCTTTACCTGTTATTTCATTTTTAATTGGGTGATTTAAGCCTCTGTGTCCATTATGCATTTTATACGTGCTTAAGCCCATTGCTTTCGATAAAATTTGATGCCCTAAACAAATACCAAATAACGGAGCTTTCATTTCTAAAATTTGCTTTACTAAAGCTGCTATATGTGGTAAGCTGGCAGGGTCTCCCGGACCATTAGAAATAAAATAACCGTTTGGATTAAAGGCTTTCATTTCTTCCAATGTGCTGTTCATTGGAAAAACTTTTATGTAGCAATCTCTTTCAGCTAAACAGCTAAGTATGCTTCTTTTTATCCCTAAATCTAAAGCCGCTACTTTGTATTTTGCATTTTCATTTCCCCAGAAATAAGGCACTTTTGTAGCTACTTTAGATGAAAGCTCTAATCCTTCCATTGAAGGCACTTTATCTAATATTTTTTTTAATTCGATTTCATCCATTATTTCAGATGAAATTACTGCATTCATAACGCCTTTATTTCTTATATAGCGAACGATGGCGCGTGTATCTACATCGCAAATAGCCACTATTTTTTCTTTTTCAAAATATTGTTGTAATGACCCATCTGAATTTATTCTGGAATGATATTGGCTGAAATTGCTACAAACTAATCCTGAAATTTTAACACTATTGGATTCTGCTTCATTATTATTTACTCCGTAGTTTCCAATATGTGCCGTAGTATTAACTAATATTTGCCCGTAGTAGGATGGGTCGGTATAAACTTCCTGATAGCCGGTCATTCCCGTATTAAAACATATTTCTCCGCTTGTAGTTCCAATAAATCCTGCTGCATGACCTCTGAAAACAGTACCGTCTTGAAGCATTAATATGGCGGGGTTTCTCTGAGTGTATTTCATGAAATATTTTTCTTGTAAAGATGTTTTGAAAAAAAAGGGATAAAGCAAAATTACTTTATCCCTTTCTCTTATAAAAGAATTGTTATTAACATTATTCTTCTGTTTTAGTTTCTGCAGAAGCATCGGCTGCCGGAGCATCTGTTTTCTTTTTAGAACGACCTCTACGGGTAGTTTTGGCTTTTTTCTCAACTTTTCCACCGTAAATTTCGTTGAAATCTACCAATTCAATCATTGCCATTTCAGCATTATCTCCTAAACGATTACCAAGTTTAATAATTCGTGTATAACCACCCGGGCGAGCTGCAATTTTTGGAGCTACATCTCTGAATAATTCTGTAACAACTTCTTTGTTTCCAAGATAGCTGAATACTGTTCTTCTAGAGTGAGTAGTATCATTTTTAGATTTAGTAATTAGCGGCTCTACATATTTTCTAAGCGCTTTTGCTTTTGCTAAGGTAGTGTTAATTCTTTTGTGTAAAATTAAGGAACAGGCAAGGTTAGATAACAACGCGCTTCTATGTCCTGCTTTTCTGCCTAAGTTATTTACTTTGTTTCCGTGTCTCATCGCTTTATAAATTATTTCAAATAATATTTTAAATTAATCTCTATCTAACTTGTACTTAGCTACATTCATTCCAAAGTGTAAGCCTTTTGATATTACTAAATCTTCAAGTTCTGTTAATGATTTTTTTCCAAAGTTACGGAACTTTAATAAATCATTCTTATTAAATGATACTAATTGTCCTAAGGTTTCAACATCTGCTGCTTTTAAGCAATTTAATGCTCTGACAGATAAATCCATATCAACCAGCTTAGACTTTAGTAATTGACGCATGTGTAATGAAGCTTCATCAAATTCTTCGGTTGTTGATTTTTCTTCGCTATCTAATGTAATTCTTTCATCTGAGAATAACATAAAATGCTGAATTAAAATCTTAGCGGCTTCTTTTAATGCATCTTTAGGGTGAATAGAACCATCTGTAACTATTTCAAATATTAATTTTTCGTAGTCTGTTTTTTGTTCTACACGATAGTTTTCTATGCTGTATTTTACATTTTTAATTGGTGTGTAAATAGAATCGATTGCAATTACTCCTACAGGTGCATGAGGATTTTTATTTTCTTCAGCAGATACATAACCTCTACCTTTTTCGATAGTTAAATCCATTTTAATTTTAACTGTAGGTTCAAGATTACAAATTACTAAATCCGGATTTAATACCTGGAATCCTGAAATGAATTTACCAATATCGCCGGCTGTTAATTGATTTTTTCCACTAAATGATACGGATACTCTTTCAGTATCAGTTCCTTCAATTTGCTTTTTAAGACGTATTTGTTTGATGTTTAGAATTATTTCTGTAACGTCTTCTATAACACCTTTAATTGTTGAGAACTCATGGTCAACTCCTTCAATTTTAATGGAGGTTATTGCATATCCTTCTAAAGATGATAAAAGAATCCTTCTAAGCGCATTACCGATAGTAATTCCATAACCGGGCTCCAAAGGTCTAAATTCGAACTTACCTTCGAAATCGGTTGAGTGAATCATGATTACTTTATCTGGTCTTTGAAATGCTAAGATTCCCATAATATTTATTATTTTAATTTAGTGAGTTTAATTATTAATTTCAAACAATGATTATTTAGAGTATAATTCAACAATCAGTTGTTCTTTAATATTTTCTGGTATTTGATCACGTTGAGGAACGGAAATCATTTTACCGGTAAATGTACTCTTATCAAAATCTAACCAAGGATATTTTTTTATGTTAGATGATGCCAATGAGTTAGTAATTGCTTCTAATGCTTTGGAACGTTCACGCACTCCAATAACATCTCCAACTTTAACTGTATATGAAGGGATATTTACAACTTTACCATTTATGGTTATGTGTTTGTGAGATACTAACTGACGTGCTGCACTGCGTGAAGGTGCTATTCCTAAACGATACACTAAGTTATCTAATCTAGATTCCAATAACTGTAATAATACCTCACCGGTAATACCTCTTGAGCGGCTTGCACGATCAAAGGTAAGAGCAAACTGACGCTCCAAAATTCCATAAATGAATTTTACTTTTTGCTTTTCAGATAGCTGAATCGCATATTCGGATTGTTTACCTCTGCGTTTAGACACACCATGTTGCCCGGGAGGATAATTTTTCTTTTCCAACGCCTTATCAGGTCCAAAAATAGGATCTCTGAATCTTCTAGCAATTTTAGACTTAGGACCAATATATCTAGCCATTCTATCTTATATATTAAATGATTATTCTTAAATATTTATTTTTCAGTTATTATACTCTTCTTCTTTTAGGAGGACGACATCCATTGTGTGGAATGGGTGTAACATCCATAATTTCTGTAATTTCTATTCCAGCTGAATTAATGGAACGTATGGCAGATTCTCTGCCTGCTCCCGGCCCTTTAACAAATACTTTGACTTTTCTTAAGCCTAAATCGTATGCAACTTTTGCGCAATCTTGAGCAGCCATTTGAGCTGCATACGGAGTATTCTTTTTAGAACCTCTGAAACCCATTTTACCGGCAGATGACCATGATATAACCTGACCTGAGTTATTCGTCATTGAAACAATAATATTGTTAAATGTGGCATTGATGTGAGCCTGGCCCACTGCATCTACCTTCACAACTTTTTTCTTCGCATTTTTTGCTGAAGCAGCCGTTTGTTTTGCCATTATTCTTATCTATTAATAATTAATTATTTATTATTTAGTTACCTTTTTCTTATTAGCAACTGTTTTACGTTTTCCTTTTCGGGTTCTAGAATTATTTTTTGTTCTCTGACCTCTTACTGGTAATCCTGATCTGTGACGAATTCCACGGTAGCACCCGATATCCATTAAACGTTTTATGTTTAATTGAATTTCGGAACGCAATGCTCCTTCAACTTTTATCTTATCGTTGATATAGTTGCGGATAGCGGTTAATTCATCATCATTCCAATCTTGAACTTTTTTGTTCTCATCTATTCCCGACTCTTTTAAAATACGCTGAGCGGTTGATTTTCCTATACCGTAAATATAGGTTAATCCGATTACTCCTCTTTTGTTTTTTGGTAAATCAATACCTGCAATTCTTGCCATAGTACACTTGTTATTTTATTATCCTTGACGTTGCTTAAATTTTGGATTTTTCTTATTAATTACGTATAAGCGACCTTTTCTGCGAACAATCTTACACTCTTCGCTTCTTTTCTTGATGGATACTCTTACTTTCATCTTTGTTTATTTTTACTTTTCTTAAAATATTTAATTCAAATTGGGTAAATTTTATTTTTTTATTTATATCTGTATGTAATTCTACCTTTTGTTAAATCGTATGGAGATATCTCCAATTTTACTTTATCTCCGGGAAGAATTTTAATGTAATTCATTCGCATCTTTCCGGATATGTGTGCAGTAACTACGTGTCCATTTTCTAACTCTACTCTAAACATTGCGTTTGACAATGCTTCTATAATTGTTCCGTCCTGCTCTATTAATCCTTGTTTTGACATTTATTTATTTATCGTTTTTTTAAAATTTCTTCAATTTCTGCATAACTTGAAAGTACCTCTGCTTTGCCTTTTCTAACCACAACATCATGTTCATAATGTGCGGAGGGTTTACCGTCTGCAGTTGTTATGGTCCACCCGTCTTTTTCATGTTTTACATTTTTAGATCCCATGTTTATCATAGGTTCTATTGCAAGCACCATTCCTTCAACTAATTTTACACCGTTGCCTTTTTTTCCGTAATTTGGAACTTCTGGTTCTTCATGTAAATTTTTACCTAAGCCATGACCTACTAATTCTCTCACAACACCGTAGCCATTTTTTTCAGCATGTTCTTGTATTGCACTTCCTATATCTCCTATTCTGTTTCCTGCTATTGCTTTTTCAATTGCAAGATTTAAGCACTCCTTTGTTACATCAAGTAATTTTTGAATTTCAGGAGCTATAATGCCAACAGGAAAAGTGTAAGCAACATCGCCATAGTATCCATTTTTAAGTACTCCGCAATCTACCGATATTACATCCCCTTCTTTCAACTCGTATTCTCCGGGGATGCCATGCACTACTTGCGAATTTACAGAAATACACAAAGTATGTTTGTATCCATACATGCCTTTAAAACCCGGTAGTGCACCATTATCACGAATAAATTTTTCGGCAATGGTATCTAGCTCTATGGTTTTTACGCCCGGCTTAATGTGCTTAGCTACTTCTGCTAAGGTTTTTCCAACAAGTAAAGAACTTTGTCTTATTAATTCTATTTCCTCTTCAGACTTTATCTTAATCATTTGCTATACTTCCTTTCATTTAAGGAATTAGCTTGCCATACCCATGGTTGATCTGCCCTTAATTCTTCCTGACTTCATTAACCCATCGTAATGGCGCATTAATAAATAACTTTCAATTTGCTGTAATGTATCTAATACAACACCAACCATAATCAGTAATGAAGTACCGCCAAAGAACTGTGCAAATTGATTATTAATTCCTGCTATCATTGCAAATGCTGGTAATATTGCAACAATGGCAAGAAAAATTGAACCGGGTAATGTTATTCTTGACATAACATTATCAATAAATTCAGCAGTTTTTTTACCGGGTTTTACTCCTGGAATAAATCCTCCGTTGCGTTTCATATCTTCTGCCATTTGGTTGGGATTTACTGAAACTGCTGTATAGAAATAGGTGAATAATATTATTAAAACAGCAAATGTAAAATTATACCAAAAACCAGTAAAATCAGCAAATGCAGATACAACTCCTGTTAATGATTCAGAATCAGCAAAACCGGCTAAGGTAATTGGTACAAACATAATTGCCTGGGCAAAGATAATGGGCATAACACCTGCGGCATTTACCTTTAAAGGTATATATTGACGAACACCGCCATATTGTTTATTTCCTATAATCTTCTTAGCAAACTGAACAGGTATTCTTCTTGTTCCTTGCACTAACATTATTGCTCCTATGATAATAAACATCAGGAATACTATTTCGAGTAAGAAAATTACTAAACCTCCACCTTGTTCTTCTAATCTTGAAACAAATTCTGCAGCAAATGCAAATGGTAAGTTGGCAATAATACCAATCATGATGATTAATGAAATACCATTACCAATTCCTTTGTCGGTAATTTTTTCGCCCAACCACATCACAAACATGGTTCCTGTAACTAAAATTATCAGTGAAGAAACCCAGAAGAATGTACCCGGATTGGTAATTGCGCTATCAGGAATTTGCGTTGCAATATACCCTGGTGCCTGACCTAATGTAATAAAGATGGTAAGTACCCGGGTTATTTGATTAATTTTCTTTCGTCCACTTTCTCCTTCACGCTGTAATCTTTGAAAATAGGGAATAGCCATTCCTAATAATTGGATAACAATTGATGCAGAAATGTATGGCATAATTCCTAATGCGAATATAGAGGCTCTTGAAAATGCACCTCCTGCAAACATGTTGATAAGAGATGCAATTCCTGTAGGATCCCCACTGGCGCGATCTAATTCAGCAGAATCAACACCCGGAAGTACTACATAAGAACCTAAACGGTAGATAAGAAGAAAACCAAGAGTATTTATAATTCTTACTCTTAAGTCTTCTATCTTATAGATATTGCGTATGGTTTCTATTAAACGCTTCATTTATTAGATTTTTTCAGCTTTACCACCTGCTGCTTCAATTAATGATTGAGCTTTAGCAGAAAAAGCATGCGCTTTAATGTTTACTTTAGATTTTAATTCTCCTCTTCCTAATATTTTTACTAAATCATTTTTTGATGCTAATCCGTATTGAGTTAAAATTTCTGGTGTAATATCTGTAATATTTTTAGTATCTACTAATTTTTGGATCATATCTAAATTAATTCCATGATACTCAATTCGGTTAATGTTTTTGAAACCGTATTTTGGTACACGTCTTTGAAGAGGCATTTGTCCACCTTCGAAACCAAATTTTTGAGAGTATCCGGAACGCGATTTAGCTCCTTTATGACCACGAGTTGATGTACCACCTCTTCCTGATCCTTGACCTCTACCCACTCTTTTACGAGTTTTTGTTGAGCCTTCTGCTGGTTTTAAGTTATTTAAGTTCATTTTTCTATCTATTAAAAATATCTAACGCTTACTTTTCTGTTATTTGTACTAAATGCTTAATTTTTTCAATCATCCCTAAAATCTGAGGTGTAGCTTCATGCTCTACTGTATGATTTAGTTTTCTCAGACCTAATGCTACAAGGGTGTCTTTTTGACGCTTGGTGCGGTTAATTCCGCTCTTTATTTGTTTTATTACTACCTTAGCCATATGCTTGTTTTGTAGGGTAAATTATCCTTTAAATACTTTTTCTAAGTTTACTCCTCTGTGTTGTGCTACTGTATAAGCATCGCGCAAATTAGATAATGCATCAATGGTAGCTTTTACAACGTTGTGAGGGTTTGATGATCCTTGAGATTTAGCAAGAACATCTGTAATTCCAACGCTTTCTAATACCGCACGCATTGCACCACCGGCAATTACTCCTGTACCATGGGCAGCGGGCTTTAAATATACAATTGCTCCGCCAAATCGGCCATATTGTTCGTGTGGAACAGTACCGTTAATAATTGGCACTTTAATTAGGGTTTTCTTAGCATCTTCGATACCTTTAGTAATAGCATCTGTAACCTCCATTGCTTTACCTAATCCGTAACCAACAACGCCTTTTTCGTTGCCTACAACTACGATTGCTGAGAAGCTAAAAGTGCGTCCTCCTTTGGTTACTTTAGTAACTCGCTGAACTCCTACGAGTCTGTCTTTTAACTCGATTTCGCTTGATTTAACTTTTTTTACGTTAATGTTTGACATAGTATCTTTTTAGAAAATTAAACCTCCTTCTCTAGCAGCTTCTGCTAAAGATTTCACACGTCCATGATATAAGTATCCGTTACGATCAAATGCAACTTTTGTGATACCTGCTTTTATAGCTTTTTCAGCTACAATTTTTCCAAGCACTGCCGATTGTTCAATCTTAGTTTGTTTAGCTGCCGGAAAATCTTTGTCTTTTGTAGATGCTGCTACCAATGTTCTTCCAGTTGTATCATCTATTAACTGTACATACATGTGTACGTTGCTTCTAAAAACTGACATTCTAGGAGTTTCAGGGGTTCCGCTTACTATTTTGCGGATTCTCATCTTAATCCTGTTTCTTCTGTATGATTTTGTAATTGCCATTTTTACTACAATTTACTTGTATTCTTATCTGTTATTTACCAGCAGACTTACCTGCTTTTCTTCTTAATACTTCACCTACAAACTTAATTCCTTTTCCTTTGTATGGTTCAGGCTTACGTAATGAACGTATTTTGGCTGCAACTTGTCCTATTAACTGCTTGTCGGCAGATTCTAAGGTAATAACTGGGTTTTTACCTTTTTCAGTTGCAGTTTTAACTTTAACTTCTGCGGGCAATTCAAATACTACGTTATGAGAATATCCTAACGCTAACTCTAATAACTGTCCGTTATTGGTAGCTTTGTAACCTACACCTACCAATTCTTGCTCTATTGTAAAGCCTTGAGAAACTCCTTTAACCATATTTGCAATTAACGCTCTGTAAAGACCGTGTTTAGCACGGTGCTCTTTTGCATCAGAAATACGGTTAACTGTAACTGTGGAGCCATTTACGTTGATGCTTACGCTGTTGGTATCAATTTCTTGCACTAAATTACCTTTCGGACCTTTTACACTTACTAATCCGTTGGATACGGTAAGCTCTACTCCTTTGGGTAATTCGATTGGCAATTTTCCTATACGTGACATAATTCTATAGCCTTAAATATTAATAAACATAACACAATACTTCGCCACCTACATTTTGGTTGCGAGCTTCTTTATCTGTCATCACTCCTTTTGACGTAGAAAGGATAGCTATACCCAAACCGTTGATTACACGAGGCATAGTATCAGTACCTACGTATTTTCTTAAACCAGGACTACTAACTCGCTCTAGTTTTTTAATTGCCGGAGCCTTACTTATCGGGTGATATTTCAAAGCTATTTTAATATTCCCTTGCTTATTTGGAGTATCTTCAAACTTATAGCTTAAGATAAAACCTTTATCAAAAAGAATTTTAGTAATTTCTTTTTTGATGTTTGATGCAGGGATATCAACTACACGGTGATTCGCTTTCACTGCGTTTCTCAATCTCGTTAGGTAATCTGCAATTGGATCAGTCATTTTTATATATTCTTTAAAATTCTTACTTAAATAATTATTACCAGCTTGCTTTTGTTATTCCGGGAATTTTACCAAACAAAGCCATCTCGCGGAAAGTTACACGGGAAATACCAAACTGACGCATATAACCACGTGGACGCCCGGTAAGCTTACAGCGGTTTCTTAAACGTACCGGTGAAGCATTACGAGGCAGTTTTTGTAATCCTTCGTAATCTCCTGCTTCTAATAAAGCTTTTCTTTTTGCGGCATATTTGGCTACGAGTTTTTGTCTTTTCGCTTCTCTAGCCTTCATTGATTCTTTTGCCATAACTTGTTCTTCTTCTCTTATTATTGTGGTTAATTATTTTTTATCTCTGAATGGTAATCCAAGTTCTTTTAGAAGGGCTTTTGCTTCTTCATCAGTTTTAGCTGAAGTAACAAAAGTGATATCCATACCTAAAATCTTATTTACTTTATCTATATCAATTTCAGGAAAAATGATTTGTTCGCTTACCCCCATGGTATAATTTCCTTTACCATCAAAACCTTTAGGATTAATACCTCTAAAGTCACGAATACGAGGTAAAGCAACTGAAACTAATCTATCTAAGAATTCAAACATTATGTCTCCGCGTAGTGTAACTCTTGCTCCAATTGGCATTCCTTTTCTCAACTTAAAGTTTGAAATATCTTTCTTGGATCTGGTTGGCACTGCTTTTTGGCCGGTTATCAAGCTTAACTCTTGAATTGCAGCTTCAATTATTTTCTTATCGCCAACTCCTACTCCTATTCCTTGATTAATTGCAATTTTTTTAAGAACAGGAACTTGCATTGGAGACTTGTATTTAAATTCTTTTACAAGTGCAGGTACAACTTCTTTCTTATATTTTTCTTTTAGTCTTGGTGTAATTACTGTGCTCATTACTTAATTACCTCCCCTGTTTTTTTTGAATAACGTACTATTTTATCGCCTTCTACTTTTCTTCCTATACGAGTTGCTGTTCCGTTAACAAGAACCATAACATTTGAAATGTTAATAGGTGCTTCTTGCTTTACGATACCTCCTTGAGGGTTTTTTGCACTTGGCTTAGCGTGTTTAGAAATCATATTTACACCTTCAATCAACACTTTATTTTTGTCGGTAATAACTTCTAAAACTTTTCCTTCCTGTCCTTTAGCGTCTCCGGCAATGACTCTAACCAGATCGCCTTTTTTTATTTTTAATTTTGCGCACATATTCGTGTCTGTTTATTTCTATCTTATAATACTTCAGGAGCTAATGATACAATTTTCATAAATTGTTTTTCGCGTAATTCTCTTGCTACCGGCCCGAAAATACGGGTACCTCTCATTTCTTCTGCCGCATTTAATAATACAACTGCATTATCGTCAAAGCGGATATATGAACCATCAGATCTTCTAATTTCTTTTTTAGTTCTTACCACTACTGCTTTACTTACAGTTCCTTTTTTAATATTACCTGAAGGGATTGCGCTTTTTACGGTAACGATAATTTTATCGCCTACCCCCGCATATCTTCTTTTTGTACCTCCAAGTACTCGGATACAAAGAACTTCTTTTGCACCGCTGTTATCTGCTACCGATAATCTACTTTCTTGCTGTATCATGGTTTATATTCCTGATAGATGTTTATATATTACTTAGCTTTTTCAACTATTTCTACTAATCTCCAGCATTTGTTTTTACTTAGCGGACGTGTTTCCATAATGCGAACAACATCTCCGATGTTGCACTCATTTTTCTCGTCATGCGCCATAAACTTAGAGGTTCTCTTAATGAACTTCTTATATTTAGGGTGCTTAACCTTACGCTCAACCGCAACAACAATAGATTTTTCCATTTTGTTACTGGTAACAGTTCCGATTTTCTCTTTTCTTAAATTTCTTTTTAAAGTTGTTTCCATACCTATACAAGGTGTTTTAATTATTTAGCATTACTAGCTAATTCTCTTTTTCTAATTTCGGTTCTTATTCTTGCAACCGTTCTTCTGCTTGTTCTGATACTTAGCGGATTTTCTATTGGAGAAACCGCATGACTCATAACAAGGCGATTTAAAGTTGCAGTTTCTTCTGCAAGCTTTTGCTGTAATTCAGCATCTGTCAACTCTCTTATCACTGAAGCTTTCATTTTTAATTGTATTAAATCTCTGGTGTATAATCTCTTCTAACAATAAACTTGGTAGTTACGGGTAATTTTTGCGCACCTAAACGCATTGCTTCTTTTGCAACTTCTAATGGAACTCCGTCCATTTCAAATATAATATGCCCTGGTTTGATTGGAGCAACCCATAATTCAGGAGCACCTTTACCTTTACCCATACGAACCTCTGCCGGTTTTTTGGTTACTGGTTTATCTGGAAATACACGTATCCATAATTGTCCTTCACGTTTCATGTAACGTGTAATAGCAATACGTGCAGCTTCTATCTGGCGCGCAGTAAGCCAAATGCTTTCCATTGACTTAATGGCGAAAGAACCGAATGCTATCTCATGTCCTCTTTGAGCATTGCCCTTTTGGACCATTTTTTGCATTTTTCTGAATTTCGTTCTTTTCGGCTGTAACATTTTATTTTATTTCTTAAAGTGTAACCTCTATTCTGTAAATTATTTCTTCTTTTTAAATTCTCTTCCAGCTCTGTTTCCAACTTGTTTTGGAGTTGTTTTTTCTTTCGCTTGACCAAAATTGGGGGATAAGTCTCTTTTGCCGTAAACTTCACCTTTGCAAACCCAAACTTTGATTCCTATACGTCCGTAAGTTGTATGAGCTTCTGCTACTGCATAATCAATATCAGCTCTTAAGGTATGTAATGGTGTACGACCTTCTTTAAAGCTTTCGCTTCGAGCCATTTCTGCTCCTGCCAAACGACCTGAAGTTTGAACTTTAACGCCTTCTGCACCCATTCTTATCGCTGAAGCAACTGCCATTTTAGCTGCACGTTTGTGAGAAATACGTCCTTCAATCTGTCTGGCAATACTATCAGCAAGGAAACGAGCATCTAATTCCGGACGTTTAATTTCATATATGTTAATTTGAACGTCTTTTTTGGTTATTTTTTTTAATTCTTCTTTTAATTTATCAACCTCTTTACCACCTTTTCCAATAATGATACCCGGACGTGCAGTATTAATTGTAACAGTAATTAGCTTTAATGTACGCTCAATTACTATTTTAGAAACACTACCTTTTGGCAAACGGGCATTCAAATAATTTCTTATTTTTTCGTCTTCAACTAGTTTTTCAACATAGTTTTTTCCGCCATACCAATTAGAATCCCATCCTTTGATGATTCCTAACCTTAATCCGATTGGGTTTGCTTTTTGTCCCATTAGTTTTATTAATTAATATTTTTATTTTATGCTTTAGTATCTAATATTACAGTAACGTGGTTTGAACGTTTACGAACTCTGTGAGCTCTTCCTTGTGGTGCAGGTTGAACACGCTTTAACTGACGTGCGCTATCAACATAAATTGTTTTAATAAATAAATTTGCATTACCTGCACTTAAGCCGGATTTTTGCTCATAGTTTGCTATTGCTGAACTGATTAATTTTTCTAATCTTGAGGCTGCAGCTTTTGGAGTAAATTGGAGGATACTTAATGCTTTATAAGCATCCATTCCACGAACCATATCTGCAACTAATCTCATCTTGCGAGGAGATGTTGGACAATTGTTCAACTTTGCTATGTATGTCGTTTTAAGGGCTTCTTTTCTGGCTTCGGCCGCTTTTTGCTTTCTTGCTCCCATATTGGCTATTGGCTAATGTTACTTTTTACCTTTATCTTTTTGTCCGGCATGACCTCTCCATGTTCTGGTAGGAGCAAATTCTCCTAATTTATGACCAACCATGTTTTCAGTTACATATACCGGTATAAATTTATTTCCGTTATGAACGGCAAATGTTTGACCTACAAAATCCGGTGTTATCATTGATCTTCTGGACCAAGTTTTGATAGCTACCTTTTTACCTGATTCAATGCTTTTTTGCACTTTGCGATCAAGTTTATAGTCAACGTAAGGACCTTTTTTTAATGAACGAGCCATAACTATTTTTTCCTTCTCTCTATGATATACTTATTAGTAGTTTTATTAACCGCACGTGTTTTAAGACCTTTAGCTTTTAAGCCTTTTCTAGAACGCGGATGTCCTCCTGAAGCTTTACCTTCGCCTCCTCCCATTGGATGGTCAACAGGGTTCATTGCAACGGCACGAGTTCTTGGTCTTCTTCCTAACCATCTGCTTCTTCCTGCTTTTCCGCTACGTTCTAAGTTGTGGTCGGCATTAGATACTGTTCCAATTGTAGCTAAACAAGATGCTAAGACTAAACGTGTTTCTCCTGATGGCATTTTTATTACGGCATATTTACCATCTCTTGCAGCTAATTGAGCATACGAGCCTGCACTTCTTGCTATCTTAGCTCCTTGTCCGGGGCGCATTTCAATATTATGAATTAACGTACCTAAGGGGACTTCGCTTAATGGTAATGCATTTCCAATTTCTGGTGCTGCACCATTTCCCGAAGTTATTGTTTGACCAACTTTTAAACCTGTAGGTGCAATGATATATCTTTTTTCACCATCTTTATATATTACTAATGCTATACGTGCACTACGGTTTGGATCGTACTCAATAGTTTTAACAGTAGCTGGTATATTGTGTTTATCTCTCTTAAAATCAATAATGCGTAACATACGCTTATGACCACCACCGATGTAACGCATGGTCATTTTACCATCTGTATTTCTACCACCTGTTTTTTTTATAGGAACTAAAAGGCTTTTTTCAGGCTTATTTGCCGTAATATCTTCAAAAGTTCCTTTTATTTTACCTCTTTGACCGGGTGTTAAGGGTCTTAATTTTTTAACCGCCATGGCTTTTAAATGTTACTATAAAAATCAATTACATCTCCTTGAGCTAAAGTAACTACAGCCTTTTTGTAAGCATTTGTAGTTCCTCTGAGAATACCGGTTTTGGTATATCTCATTTTGGTGTCTCTACCATAGTTAATGGTATTAACAGACTCAACCTTTACTCCGTAAGTTTTCTCAACTTCGTTCTTAATTTGCACTTTGTTTGCCTTGCGGTCAACAACAAAAGCATATCGGTTGAATTTTTCTGTGGCAGCAGTATTTTTTTCTGTTATTGCCGGCTTAATAATTATTCCCATTTTACCTTATCTTAACAAATTCTCTTCTATTTTCTTTACAGAGCCTTCTGCAAGAACTAAATAATTTGCGTTTAAAATATCGTAAGTATTTAATTCAGAAGCAGTTATAACTCTTGCCCCCTGTAAATTTCGGGACGACAAATATACGTTATTATTTGGTTCTGCAATAACAAATAATGTTTTTTTATCATTTAATTTTAAATTATTCAAAACATCAATGAATTGTTTGGTTTTAGGGGCATCAAAAGTGAAATCCTCAACAACAACAATTCCGTTATTTTTAGCCTTATAAGTTAATGCAGAAGTACGTGCCAGACGCTTAACTTTCTTGTTTAATTTAAAGCTGTAATCTCTTGGCTGAGGACCAAATACACGTCCCCCCCCTCTGAATAAAGGATTTTTAATACTTCCTTTACGAGAACCACCTGTTCCTTTTTGCTTATGTAATTTACGTGTAGAACCCGATACTTCGTTGCGTTGCTTAGATTTATGAGTACCTTGACGTTGATTTGCAAGGTATTGTTTTACATCTAAATAAATAGCATGATCGTTTGGTTCAACAGCGTAAATTTCATCCACTAAAACGGCCTTGCGCTTAGTTTCACTTCCTTTAATATTTAATACTGATAATTCCATGTGATTACTTTTCTATAATTACGTATGAACCTTTTGCTCCCGGAACAGCACCTTTAACTACTAGTAAGTTTTGCTCCGGCATAACTTTTATAACTTGAAGGTTTTGTAGTTTTACACGGTTTCCGCCAGTTCGTCCTGCCATTCTCATTCCTTTGAATACGCGAGATGGCCAAGATGATGCACCCATTGATCCTGGTGCACGCATACGATTATGCTGACCATGTGTTCCCATTCCTACCCCGCTAAATCCATGACGTTTAACAACGCCTTGAAAACCTTTTCCTTTTGAAGTCCCTACAACTTCAACAAATTCGCCTTCATTAAACATTTCTACGGTAAGTACATCTCCCAAATTTTTAGCTTCTTCAAAGTGTTTGAATTCAACTAATTTTCTTTTAGGTGTTGTGTTTGCTTTAGCAAAATGACCTTTCATTGCTGCCGAAGTATGCTTTTCTTTTTTTTCATCATATGATAACTGAAGAGCAGCATATCCGTCATTCTCAATGGTTTTTACTTGCGTAACCACGCAAGGACCTGCCTGTATAACTGTGCATGGGATATTCTTCCCAGAGGCATCGAACACGCTGGTCATTCCGATTTTTTTACCAATTAATCCTGACATGTTATTTATATTAATTTAATAATTCTATTTTTTAGTTAACTAAACTTTAATTTCTACTTCTACTCCACTTGGTAATTCAAGCTTCCCTAACGCATCAACTGTTTTTGCAGATGCATTGTAGATATCTAGCAATCTTTTGTATGAGCAAAGTTGAAACTGCTCACGTGCCTTTTTGTTAACATGTGGTGAACGTAGTACTGTATATATTTTCTTATCTGTTGGCAATGGAATTGGTCCGCTTACTACAGCACCTGTTAACTTAACAGTTTTTACGATTTTTTCTGCTGATTTATCAACTAGATTGTAATCGTATGATTTTAATTTGATTCTTATTTTTTGGCTCATAAAAAATTATAAAGAACGTTTTAAAAATATTAAACTTTTTCTGCTTTTCCTTTCACTTTTGCTATTACTTCGTCGGTAATGTTTTTTGGAGCTTCACTGTAGTGTGAAAATTCCATAGTTGAAGTTGCACGACCTGATGTAATAGTACGTAATTGGGTTACATATCCAAACATTTCCGATAGTGGAACTTTGGCTTTAACAACCTGACCAGAACCTTTAGAATCCATTCCTTCGATTTGACCTCTACGCTTATTTAAGTCTCCCACTACATCTCCCATGTTTTGTTCTGGAGTAATCACTTCCACTTTCATGATTGGTTCTAATAATATTGGCTTAGCTTTGCTTAGAGCTTCTCTATATGCCATTTTAGCACAAAGCTCGAATGATAATGCGTCAGAGTCAACCGGGTGGAATGAGCCATCAACTAATCTAACTTTTAAGCTATCTAATGGATAACCTGCTAATACACCGTTTTGCATTGCAGCTCTAAAACCTTTTTCAACTGATGGGATGAATTCTTTTGGAATAGCACCTCCTACGATTTCATTCACAAACTGTAATCCACCATTTTTAGAATCGATAACAAAATCAGGATCAACCGGAGAAATTACTACTGCAATATCTGCAAACTTACCTCTACCACCTGTTTGTTTTTTATATTGTTCGCGATGTTCAACTGTTGCTGTAATTGCTTCTTTGTAGGCAACTTGAGGCGCACCTTGATTACACTCTACTTTAAATTCGCGTTTTAAACGGTCAACAATAATTTCTAGGTGTAATTCGCCCATTCCGCTGATAATTGTTTGACCTGTTTCTTCGTCTGTTTTTACACGGAATGTGGGATCTTCTTCTGCTAACTTTCCGAGTGCCATACCCAATTTATCAACGTCTGCCTGAGTTTTAGGTTCAATTGCAAGTCCGATAACAGGCTCAGGGAATACCATAGCCTCCATCACGATTGGATGCTTTTCATCACAAAGCGTATCTCCAGTTTTAATATCTTTAAAACCTACTGCTGCTCCAATATCTCCTGCTTCAATAAAGTCAATTGCATTTTGTTTATTAGCATGCATCTGGAAAATTCGAGATATACGCTCTTTGTTGCCGCTTCGGGTATTCAATACATATGAACCTGCATCTAAATGTCCGGAGTAAACACGGAAGAAACATAAACGACCAACAAATGGATCGGTAGCAATCTTAAATGCTAATGCACAAAATGGCTCCTTTACATCAGGTTTACGAATTACTTCTTCTCCAGTTACCGGATTGATTCCTTTAATATTATCTTTATCTAATGGACTTGGCAATAATTCCATTACTAAATCCAGCATAGTTTGTACACCTTTGTTTTTGAAAGATGAACCACAAACCATTGGAACTACTTTATTGGCAATACATGCTTGGCGTAATGCTTTTAATACATCATCAGCAGTAATAGATGTTGGATCTTCAAAATATTTCTCCATTAAAGTTTCATCAAATTCGGCTGCTGCTTCTAATAATTTTTCTCTATATTCTTTAGCTTCTTCCAGCATATCATCAGGAATTGGAACTACTTCATAGGTCATTCCTTTGTCATGTTCGTTCCAAATCATACCACGAAAATTGATTAAATCAACCACCCCTTTAAAATTATCTTCTGCCCCAATAGGTAATTGTAATGGAAGTGGATTGCCTCCTAAAATTTCTTTCACCTGACGACATACTGATAAGAAATCGGCTCCTTGGCGATCCATTTTATTAACGAAACCTATACGTGTTACGTTATAACCATCTGCTAATCGCCAATTTGTTTCGGATTGTGGTTCTACACCATCAACCGCAGAAAACAAGAATACAAGACCATCTAATACACGCAATGAACGGTTTACCTCTACTGTAAAGTCAACGTGTCCGGGGGTATCAATAATGTTAATTTTATATTTATTTCCTCTATAATTCCAGTAACATGTAGTTGCGGCAGAAGTAATAGTAATACCTCTTTCCTGCTCCTGTACCATCCAGTCCATCGTAGCTGCACCATCATGAACTTCTCCTATTTTATGATTAACACCGGTATAGTAAAGGATACGCTCTGTTGTGGTAGTTTTACCGGCATCGATGTGAGCAGCGATACCTATATTGCGTGTAAATCTTAGATCGTGTGCCATAATATTTTGAAAAAATTTATTAAAATCTGAAATGTGAATATGCCTTATTTGCTTCAGCCATTCGATGTGTATCTTCTTTCTTTTTAAAAGTAGCACCTTCTTCTTTTGCTGCTGCTAAAATTTCTCCTGCAAGTTTATTCGCCATTGATTTTTCGTTACGCTTACGAGCGAAACCAATCATCCACTTCATAGCCATAGAAGTTTTTCTTTCTGGACGAATTTCTTGCGGAATTTGATAGGTAGCACCACCAACTCTGCGACTTCTAACTTCAACCTGAGGTGTTACATTATTTAATGCTTTTTTAAACACTTCAAGACCGTTTTCGTTTGCTCTTTTTTCTACGGTTTCAATTGCTTCGTAGAATATACTAAAAGCAGTAGTTTTTTTTCCTGCTTTCATTAAATTATTTACAAAACGAGTAACCAAAACATCATTAAATTTTGGATCTGGAGTAACCGGTCTTTTTTTGGCTTTAATTTTTCTCATTGTTTACCTATATAAATTAATATATCAGCCTGATTTAAATTATTTCTTTTTAGCAGGAGCTGCTGCTGCACCTGGTTTAGGACGTTTAGCACCGTATTTAGACCTTCTCTGTCTTCTAGCCTCAACCCCCTGCGTATCTAAAGTGCCTCTAACAATATGATAACGTACACCCGGAAGATCCTTTACCCTTCCGCCTCTTACTAACACAATAGAGTGTTCTTGTAAGTTATGACCTTCACCCGGAATGTAAGCGATAACCTCTACCTTATTTGTTAATCTAACTTTTGCAACTTTACGTAAAGCTGAGTTTGGTTTTTTGGGAGTTGTAGTATAAACTCTTAAACAAACGCCTCTTTTTTGAGGACATGAATCCAACGCCGCAGATTTACTTCTGTTTTCCGCTTTAATTCTACCTTTTCTAACTAATTGCTGAATTGTAGGCATACTGTTTTTTTGTATTTGTTTTATTAATTTTTCCTCACCTCATGGTTTAAGGGACGGCAAAAGTACAATTAAATTTTAAAATATCAACATCTTACATAAAATATTTTAAACTTTTCTTTCATGAGCCTGAATAGTAAAATGAGAAATAGGCAAAAAAGTTATTAACAAGAGGGTTAACGACAGAATAAATCTATCTCAAAATTATCTTTCAACATCGCATCGAAAAAGCTTTTAAATTGAGTAAATTTGTTCTCTTTTTAAAATAATCAGAATGCAGTATTTAGATGAACTAAACAGGGCACAAAAAGAAGCCGTAATTAATACCGACGGTCCAGTAATGGTAATTGCAGGAGCAGGATCCGGAAAAACACGCGTTTTAACATATCGAATTGCACACCTTATAAAAAATGGAGTAGATGCCTTTAATATTATGGCACTTACATTTACCAATAAAGCTGCCCGCGAAATGAAAGAGCGTATAGCTGAAATTGTAGGCGAATCGGAAGCTAAAAATATATGGATGGGAACCTTTCACTCCATTTTTGCCCGTATTTTGCGCTTTGAAGCAGAAAAACTAGGCTATCCAAGCAATTTTTCCATTTATGACACAGATGATTCAAAAAATCTGATTAAATCTATCATAAAAGAATTTGGATTAGACGATAAATCCTACAAGCCCTCTACCATATATAACAGAATTTCTTCTGCAAAAAACAATTTAATATCAGCGGCAGCATATTTAAACAATGCTGAAATAATGGGAGACGACCGCTCTGCCGGAAAACCTCGTATTGGCGAAATTTACATGGCTTATCAAAACCGATTAAAAAAATCAGGAGCCATGGATTTTGATGATTTATTATTTAATACCAATATCCTTTTTCGCGATTTTCCCGATGTATTATTAAAATATCAGCATAAATTTAAATACATTTTGGTAGATGAATATCAAGATACCAATTACTCGCAATACTTAATTATAAAGCGCCTTGCAGCAGTTAATGAAAATATTTGTGTAGTTGGAGATGATGCTCAAAGTATATACGCATTCAGAGGGGCCAATATTCAGAACATTTTAAATTTTAAAAAAGATTATCCGGATGTAAAAATTTTCAAGTTAGAACAAAATTATCGTTCTACTCAAACTATTGTAAATGCTGCAAACAGCGTTATCTGGAAAAACAAAGAACAGATAAAAAAAGAAGTATGGACCGATAATGGAAAGGGTGAGAAAATAAAAGTTTTACGTGCTCTTACCGATAACGAAGAAGGTTTAATGGTTGCCCGAACCATAAATGAAACACGCCTTAACCAACAAGCTAAAAATAAAGATTTTGCCATACTTTACAGAACCAATGCGCAATCGCGCTCCATGGAAGAAGCCCTTAGAAAATTAAATATACCATATAAAATTTATGGAGGCCTTTCTTTTTATCAACGTAAAGAAATTAAAGATTTAATAGCCTATTTCCGTTTAACCATTAATCCGAATGATGAAGAAGCATTAAAGCGCGTAATTAATTATCCTGTTCGCGGAATTGGACAAACCAGCATTGATAAAATAATATTAGCTGCCAACGAACAAAACAAAGGTATTTGGGAAATTATAGAAATGATCGATTTTACTGTTCCTTCTATTGCCTCTGGAACGCGTTTAAAAATTAACGAATTTGTTAGCATGATCAAAAGTTTCAAATCGGGATTAAACACCGAAGGGGCTTATGAACTGGCACATCGTATTGCCTCCCATTCCGGAATTTTAAAAGAATTATATGCCGATAAAACTCCAGAAGGAGTAAGCCGCTACGAAAATATTGAAGAATTATTAAACGGTATAAAAGAATTTGCCGAAACACCCAATGCCGATGGAACTGTACCTACCCTTCCTGAATTTATACAAGAAATTGCACTGTTAACAGATAACGA
>CALKJP010000075.1 GCA_937995645.1 uncultured Bacteroidia bacterium | reverse complement strand
AAACACCTGCAAACACATTAGTCCTACTACTTCGGCAGAACCTAAAATATATTCTTCATAGCTCGACTGGTCATGAAAATTTTGATGCAAATCCATTTCCATACTATGCAGAAATGTATCTATCAGTTCGTGGTCTATCTGGTATTTATTTACAGCCCACTGAAAACTGTTTAATATTGGGTTTAAGCTAATTCCATCTTCAATTGCTTTGTAGGTTTCTTCTTTAAAACGATCCAGCAAATCTGATTTATTGTGTTCGTGAAATGTATCTACTATTTCATCTGCAAAACGAACAAAACCATAAATAGCATAAATAGGGTCATGAAACTTTTTATGCAAAAGTTTTATGCCTAATGAAAAAGAGGTGCTGTAGCTTGTTGTAGTAATTTTACTACATTTTAAACTTACCTGATCAAACAGTTGCATAGCTTTTGTTTTTACTTTTTGAAAATTCATTAACTACTTCTTTTGCCACCACTTCTCCTGAAATTAATGATGGTGGAACACCCGGACCGGGTACAGTTAACTGACCGGTATAGAATAAATTTTTTACTTTTTTACTTTTTAATGATGGTTTTAAAATGGCTGTTTGCATTAAAGTATTAGCGAGGCCATAAGCGTTTCCTTTAAAAGAATTATAATCGTTTATAAAATTGCTATGAGCATAACTGCGCTTATAAACAACATGGTTGCGAAGATTTTCTCCAAAATTTTCTTCCAGTCTGTCAATAGCCAGATTGAAGTATTTTTCGCGTATTTCTTCTGTATCATTTAGTCCCGGTGCAACAGGAATTAAAATAAACAATGCTTCATGCCCTTCGGGAGCTACGGTATTATCTGTTTGTGATGTACATGATAAATACAGCAAAGGTTCTGTAGGCCACTGAGGTGTTTCGTAAATTTCTTTAGCATGCTTATCAAATGGTTTATCAAATATTAACGTGTGGTGTAACACATTTTTTATTTTTTTATTTAAGCCTACATAATAAATTAATGAAGAAGGTGCCATTACGCGCTTTTCCCAATATTCATCGCTATAGCTGCGATATTTTTTGTCTAATAATTTTTTTTCAACATGATGGTAATCTGCACTTGCCACAACCACATCCGCAACAAATATTCCATTATTTGTTACAACATCGTTTATTTCTCCATTATTTACTGTCAGCTTTTGTACATCACAATTAAATTCAAATTTTACACCCAGCTCAAGTGCAAGTTGATACATACCTTCTACAACTTTATACATTCCACCTACAGGATACCATGTTCCTAATTTTATATCGGCATAATTCATTAAACTGTATAAGGCGGGAGTGTTTTGAGGCACAGCACCTAAAAACAAAACCGGAAATTCTATTAATTGCAATAAACGCGGATTCTTAAAATACTTACGAATGTGTGTGTGAAAAGATTGTAATAAGTCTAACTTAATTAAACCAGACAGAACTTTAAAGTTAGCAAACTCCATAATGGAGCGACCAGGCTTATGCACCAAGTCATTTATTCCGGCATCGTATTTATAGGCCGCCTCGGCTAAAAACTCATCCAGTTTTGCAGCACTTCCCTTTTCAATTGATTCAAATAGATTTCTAAACTCATCATAATTAGCCGGCAAATCGGTAAAATCGTTTTTGCCCCAAAACACACGGTAAGATGGATCTAAACGTTCCAACTGATAGTAATCTGTTGGCTTTTTGCCAAACTGAGCAAAGTAGCGCTCAAACACATCGGGCATCCAGTACCAGCTTGGACCCATATCAAATGTAAATCCATTTTCTGTATGCTTTCTAGCTCTGCCTCCGGGCATAATATGTTTTTCCAATACAGTAACATCATAGCCCTGTTTAGCTAAAAAACTGGCTGCTGACAAACCTGAAAATCCCGAACCTATAACTATTGCGTTTTGCATTATTATTTAGTTTTTTCTTGCATAATCTTTTAATACTTCCATCAATTTTTTACGCGCAATAAATATTCTGCTTTTTACGGTGCCAATCGGCAAATCCAACTCATCAGCAATTTCTTTATACTTATATCCATCTACATATCGTGTAAATGGAATTTTATATTCATCTTCCAGTTGCTCAATAACATTATTTATTTGCTTAGCGTTTAATGTTGATTCTGGAGAAGCGTAACCATTTTTGTTTGGAATATTGATGTAGTATAAATCTTTAGTACCATCAATGATTGTATTGGTTCTTACCGCACGTCTGTAATTATTAATAAACGTGTTTTTCATAATGGTAAATAACCAAGCCTTTAAATTGGTTTTATCTACAAATTTGTCTCTGTATGCAAAAGCTTTTAAAATAGTATCTTGTAAAAGATCTTTTGCTTCTTCACTGTCTGATGTTAGGCTAAGAGCAAAATAATTAAGTGTTTTGCGAAGCCCGATTACCTGTGTGTTAAATTCGATGGCTGTCATATGATGATGTTTTTATTTTTTTTGTTGAAGCAAAACTATCACTTTACTAAACAATTTACAATTTTTTGTTTAACATTTTTTGTTTTTAATTAAACATTAAAATATAAAACCCTGATAATGAGGATATTTTTTTGTTTAACAAATTGATAAAAATTGTTAAACAAAAACATTTGTATGAAAAATAAGATTGTTAAGCGCATTTTTGTGAATAATACCAAAGCATATTAGTAACTTTGCAGCATAATTCTAACACATAATCCTATGTCACAAACTCTAACTGCAGATGCTTTTGGCATTGCAAAAACCCTCGAAAAATTAGGTATTAAAGAATTAAACT
>CALKJP010000074.1 GCA_937995645.1 uncultured Bacteroidia bacterium | reverse complement strand
TCTTTCTTTGTTATTTGTTGTTTTTGCTTTTTTACTCTTTAGAGGATATAAAAACAAACAAAAAACAAATAAATTATTAGAAGAAAAAAACCATACCATTGAACAACAAAAATTATTGGTTGAAGAAAAGCAAAAAGCCCTTATAGATTCTATACAATACGCTAAACGCATTCAACAAGCACTACTACCTTCTGATACCTACATCGAAAATGTTTTAAAACGTCTCAAAAATTAAACTTCTTTAACCGCTGCTTGTTGCTATTTTATAGCGATATTTGCACCTGTTAATTTTATGAATACCTCTGCAGAAAACACCAAAAAAAGAATCGCCATACTTGGTTCAACCGGCTCCATAGGCACGCAAGCTCTCGAAGTTATTCGAGAACAAAAAGAGCATTTTGAAGTGGAGGTATTAACCGCCAATAATAATTTAGAGCTTCTAATACAGCAGGCCAAAGAATTTAAGCCCAATGTAGTTGTTATAGCCAATAAAGAAAAGGCTGATGTCTTAAAATCAGCCCTTGCCAACGAACCCGTAAAAGTTTATTCGGGCATGGAAGCCATTGCTCAAGTAGTAGAAATGGAAACCGTAGATATGGTTTTAACAGCCATGGTGGGCTATTCCGGTTTAATTCCTACCATACATGCCATAAAAGCAAAAAAGCCCATAGCCCTTGCCAATAAAGAAACGCTGGTGGTTGCAGGAGCACTTATTACTCAGCTGGCCAAAGAAAATGCTGTAAATATTTATCCGGTTGATTCAGAGCACTCTGCAATTTTTCAGTGTTTAGCAGGCGAATGGCACAACCCGATAGAGAAAATTTACCTCACAGCTTCCGGTGGGCCATTCAGAGGAAAAAAAGCAGAAGAATTAGCTCCTGTTACAAAACAACAAGCACTAAAACACCCAAACTGGGACATGGGCGCAAAAATTACCATAGATTCGGCATCCCTTATGAATAAAGGGCTTGAGGTAATTGAAGCAAAATGGTTGTTTAATCTTTCGGTAGAACAAATTGATGTTATCGTTCACCCACAATCCATTATTCATTCTATTGTTCAATTTCAAGATGGAAGCATGAAAGCGCAAATGGGACTACCCGATATGAAACTACCCATTCAATATGCTTTGGCTTATCCTCAACGTTTACAAGCCCCTTTCCCTCGTTTTGATTTTATGAATTATCCGGCTTTAACTTTTGAAAAACCCGACAGAGAAACATTCCGTAATCTTGATTTGGCTTATGAAGCACTAAAAAAAGGAGGAAACATGCCTTGTATATTAAACGCATCAAACGAAGTAGCCGTTGAGGCTTTTTTACAAGATAAAATTGGCTTTTTACAAATGAGTGATGTAATTGAAAAAACCATGCAAAAAGCGGCTTTTATTAATAATCCTGCATTGGAAGATTATGTAAAATCTGATGAAGAAGCCAGAAGAATTGCAAAAGAACTTTTATAAATTAACCCATGTTTAATAACGACAAAAGACAAAAAGAACAATGATGAAAGATTTTTTTCATTTTATGATTTTTAGAATCTATAATTTTAATCTTTGTAATCTGTAATTTTTCAATTCATAAAAACAATTAATCACATCAAATATCTACTAATTTCAATAAAAATCTCGCATAAATGGACGCACTGATACAAGCATCGCAATTAATTTTATCGCTTTCAATCCTTATTGTATTACACGAGCTGGGACATTTTATACCTGCCAAATTATTTAAAACACGTGTTGAAAAATTTTATCTGTTTTTCGACCCATGGTTTTCATTATTTAAAAAGAAAAAAGGCGATACAGAATATGGTATAGGCTGGTTACCTTTAGGGGGCTATGTAAAAATTGCCGGAATGATTGATGAAAGCTTAGATAAAGAGCAATTAAAACAAGATCCTCAACCATGGGAATTTCGCTCTAAACCAGCATGGCAGCGCTTAATTATTATGATTGGAGGTGTTACTGTAAATGTTTTTTTAGGCATTTTTATTTATATGATAATTTTAATGACTTGGGGCGAAGAATATTTGCCTACCGAAAACGCCAAATACGGAATTATGGCCGACTCTATTGCAATGGAAATGGGCTTGCAAAGTGGCGATAAAATACTTTCGGTTGACGGAAAGTATGTAGATAATTTTATGAAAATCCCTGCCGAAATCATCGTTAATCAGGCAAAAAGTATTCAAGTTGAGCGTAATGGTCAAATTTTAAACATCCCGGTAAGTGAAGAAATTTTGGCAAAAATGATAAAATCGCCTAATTTTATTTCTCCACGCTTCCCGTTTATTGCAGATAAATTTACAGACGATTCGCCCGGAAAAAAAGCCGGAATTGAAAAAGGAGACAAATTAGTTTCCATAAACGGAAAAGAAGTTCCATTTTTTGACTCCTTTAAAGCCGAACTCTCTAACCATAAAAACGAAGAAATCACCATTGGATTAGAGCGCAATGGCACTCCATTAGAAATAAAATTAACCGTTCCTGAAACAGGCTTGTTAGGTATATATCCCAATACAAATCTTACACAATTTTTTGAACTAAAAAAAATCGAATACTCTTTTTTAGAAGCAATTCCCGGAGGATTTAAAAAAGCTTATGACACCTTTGATAATTACATTAAACAATTAAAATTACTTTTCTCCCCTAAAGTAAAAGGATATGAATCGCTTGGCGGCTTTATTACCATTGGTAAAGCTTTTGATACCGAATGGAACTGGCCACGCTTTTGGAGCTTTACCGCATTTTTATCCATCGTATTAGCCATAATGAATATTTTACCTATTCCTGCATTGGATGGTGGACACGTAATGTTTTTGCTATACGAAGTTATAACCGGGCGCAAGCCACACGAAAAGGTGATGGAATATGCACAATATGCAGGAATGATTCTTTTATTATCCTTACTCTTATTTGCCAACGGAAGCGATATAGTTCGCTTATTTAGATAAGCATTTCAACATGCTGTCGTTAATAATCATTCTTAAGAGGGCTTAAGCCCTCTTTTTTATTAGCTATATTTGAACCATGAAATTTTTAATTTTCTCATTTTGCTTAATCTTTGCTCCTTTTGTATTTGCACAAGAAACAACAACAGGTAAAAAACCGGTTGAAAATGCAATAAACGAGACCTTAGAAGCACGAGATATTTTATTAATACCCTTTGAAAAAAACATGTATCGCTCCGATGCGGATATGGAAATTGCTCAGGCAAGCGGAATATCTGTTCATGAACTTAGAACTTTATTCAGAACCGAACTGCAAAAACATTTAGAAAAAGCACTTGAAGGAAAAAAATCAAGCTATAGCCTATTAAACGAAAACCCCTCTTTTAAACGAGATTTTGATTATTTGAACTATAGCACCGCTTATAAATACGAATCCATAGATGGAGCAAAAGAGCCGGAAAAAAGCAAAAACAAAACCGGACAAATTACCACTAACACCCAAAGCGGAAATCGCTTTATGAACCGTATTATTAGCAATCCAAAATCAATTGAAGTAATTCACAAAAAATATGGTTCTGAATTTTTTATATTTATCAATCAGATGGATATTGGCCCTGCAACAGGAACCGATCAAAATGATATTATGAACGAAACCTTTAATCGCGAAATTAAAGTTCATTATACTATCATTGATAAAAATGGAAAAGAAATAAAAGCAGGAATAGCCTCCGCTACATTCCCATACAAAAAGAAAAAAGCCAGAGAAATTATTCAAGATACCTTTCCGAAAATGGCTCAAAACATCATTACACAACTTCCGTAATATAGATATGCATAAATTTTTTATTCAAACAAAAGTTTTACAGTATGTGATTTTTTTATATCTTTGAAATTAATCTGTTTTGATAAAACATTTGCATTATGGCAGGAATAAACAAAGTAATTTTAGTAGGTAACTTAGGTAAAGACCCAGAAGTAAAATATTTAGAAGGAGGAATTGCAATCGCTAAATTTCCGCTTGCAACTACCGAAACCATAAAAGATAAAAATGGTCAAAAACTAGACCAAACCGAATGGCACAACATTGTACTATGGAGAGGATTAGCAGAAATTGCAGAAAAATACTTAAGAAAAGGACAAACTGTTTACATTGAAGGAAAAATACGATCCCGTTCATACGATGATAAAGATGGAAATAAACGCTATGTAACAGAAATTGTTGGCGAAACCATGCAAATGATCGGTAAAAAACCCGAAAGTTCTGAGCAAAGTATTTCAAGCAGTAACACAAATATTGCAGTGCCCCCTCCCGCTACGCCAATACCTCCTGCTACTCCAGAAGACGATTTACCATTTTAAGTTTAACTAAAATACTCCATTGTGGACGACCCATACAGTCTGCTTTTAACATACCATTTACTTTTTATACAGTCGGAAGTTAGTCCATTTGTTTTAGCCGGATTTATTTCATTAGCCTTACTTTTGCTATGTTCTGCCTTCGTTTCGGGGGCAGAAGTAGCTTTTTTTTCTTTAAAGACTGAAGATGTTGAAACGCTCAAAGAAAACCAAGGACGAAATAGCAAAATTATACTTGAAATGCTACAAAAGCCCCAAAAACTTTTAGCAACAATTCTTATTGCAAATAATATGGTAAATATTGCCATTGTTATTATTTCATCCTTGATAATAAGCAGACTTTTTGATTTTGGCGATAAGGCATGGTTAGAATTCTTAATTCAAGTAGTAGCCGTAACATTTATAATTTTGTTACTCGGAGAAGTAACTCCAAAAATATATGCAACACGACATGGATTAAAAATGGCCTCTTTAATGGCGTTTCCGCTATTTATTCTTGATAAAATCTTTAGCCCGCTTTCGTTCGCATTAATGAATTCAACCAGAATTGTTGAAAAACGATTTAAAAGCAAAGGACATGATATTTCTGTAGATGCCATTTCACACGCCATAGAAATAACCAACGAATTAAACACAACCGAACATGAAAAGAAAATTTTAAAAGGGATTGTGCGCTTTGGCTCTATCGAAGTAAAACAAATTATGAAACCTCGACTAAATGTGGTTGCCTTTGAAATTAATACCAGCTTTAAAGATTTGCTTTACCGAATTATTGAAGCAGGCTTTTCACGTGTTCCTATTTATCGCGAAACATTTGATAATGTTGAAGGAATATTATTTATTAAAGACTTGCTTCCTTACATTGATGAAACCGATGATTTTCAATGGCAAAAGTTGATTCGTCCGCCTTTTTTTGTTCCCGAAAATAAAAAAATTGACGATTTACTTCGTGATTTTCAACAAAAAAAAATACATATTGCCATTGTAGTAGATGAATACGGCGGCTCATCAGGACTTGTTACCTTGGAAGACATAATAGAAGAAATTGTAGGAGAAATAAACGATGAGTTCGACGATGACGAAGTGCAATATTCCAAACTGGATGATTATAACTATGTATTTGACGGCAAAATCTTGCTAAACGACATGTATCGAATTTTAAACATTGATGGAGAAATTTTTGATAAAGCTCGAGGCGAGGCAGATACCTTAGCCGGTTTTATTATAGAAACTCAGGGAAAAATTCCGGCAAAAAACGATGTTATAGATTTTGAAAACTATACGTTTAAAATAGAAGCTGCCGACAAAAGAAAAATTAAAACCGTAAAAGTTAGTATCAAAAATTCATGAAAATTTATTTGTCATCTTTAATCATCCTTTTAATAGTTCTTTTTTCTTGCAGCGAAGAAAACCCTATTCCGAAACCAAAAGGATATTTTAGAATAAAATTACCTGAAAAAAACTATATTAAATTCGACAGAATTTGCTCCTATAATTTTGAAACGCCCATCTATTCAAGGATAGACACTACTCCATCAAATAAAGAACCTTGTTGGATAAATATTCATTATCCATTGTTCGATGCAACCCTGCATTTAAGTTACAAAACCATTAACCATAATCTACAAGCATACTTGGAAGACGCTCGTACATTAACCTATAAACACACAGCAAAAGCTAACGATATAGAAGAAATTTTGATTAAAAATCCCAACCAAAAAGTTTATGGACTTATTTATGAGGTAAAAGGCAATGTGGCATCTTCTGTTCAGTTTTTTGTAACCGACAGCACCAAGCACTTTTTAAGAGGTGCTCTTTATTTCAACAATGTTCCCAATTACGATTCCATACAACCCGTACTTGATTTTTTACATAAAGATGTTGAGCACTTTATTCAAACTATTGAATGGAAATAAACAAAGTATTACAACGTTTAAAAAATATTCCATCAAGCATTAAATACCTTTTGTTTGTATATGCAACCGGAGTTTTCTTTTTTTCCTTAATAAGATTATTTTTTCTCTTTAGCAATGCCAAATTGTTAATTAATGTTCCAACTTCAATTCTTTTTAAATGCTTTTTTGTAGGAATACGTTTCGATACTGTAATACTTTCTTACATACTTACCATTCCTGTTCTGCTTTTTATCATATCGCTTTACGTAAAGGAAAAAGCACAAAACATATTCTATTCATTGATTCATTATTTAGTCATTACACTGTTCGGTATTGCTTTTTTAATTGCTTTTGCAAACATTCCTTTTTATCAAAATTATCGATTGCCAATCAATAAGGCTGCTTTACACTGGTCAAACGATATCGGTTTTTCAATTAAAATGATTTTGCAAGACAAGGCTTTTATAAATTATTTGCTTTTGTTTGGTGTTGCAACATCAATATTTATTTTCATTACAACTTTTATTAAACAAAAACTACTTAAGTCCCAAAATATTCGCGCTAAAAATGAACTCATTTTTCTATTGGTTTTAATTCCGCTACTTGTAATTGGCATGAGAGGACGCTTTTCATACAAATCGCCCATACGATGGGGAACCGCATTTTTCTCTTCGTTTGAAATAGCCAATCAGGCAGCTCTAAATCCGGTTTTTAGCTTTTTTAAAAGCGCAGCTTACGAAATAAATAACCCATTTTTTGATACTAAAAAAGCCCTCGATATTGTACAAAAAAATTATTTAACGAAACCCGAAATAGACCCAAACGATACCGTTTTACTTTGCAACTACAATGTAATTGTTATTTTAATGGAGAGCATGGGAAGCAACAAAACCAAGCTTTACGAAAACGGAAAAAAACTAACGCCAAATTTAGACAGCTTGGCAAAAAAATCGCTATTCTTTAACTATTGTTATACCGATGGCATTCATACATTTAACGGTTTGTTTTCCACTCTTACAAGTTTTCCGGCTTTGCCAATGAACAAACCGCTTGAAGATTTGCGTATTCAGATTCCGGAAAATGCATTTATCAAAAAACTTCAAGAAAAAAACTATCAAACATTTTTCTTTACAACACACGATGCGCAGTTTGACAATATGGAAGGTTTTATGCGCAAAATCGGCATAGAACACATTATTGGCGAAGAAGACTTTCCTTCTAAAGAAGTGCTAAGCGCCACCGGCGTTCCCGACCATGTTTTATATCAAAAAAGCCTTGCGGTTTTTGATACGGTTAAATCTCCCTTTTTTGCCTTTATACTAAGCGGCTCCGACCACGCTCCCTACGCCATCCCTGAAAACATTGATTTTAAGTCATCAGGAGATAACAAACGTAAAGATATAGTATCTTATGCCGACTGGGCTATTGGCAATTTTTTAAAAAACGCAGCCAACAAAAACTGGTTTAACAACACGCTTTTTGTTTTTGTAGGCGATCATGGCGCTATTGTAAATCAAGAAGAAGATATGTATCTAAGCATGCATCATACACCTTTAATTTTTTATGCTCCGCAAAAAATTATACCCGAATCAAACAATGCACTATGCGGACAGATTGATATTTTACCAAGTATCGCTCATCTTTTAGGCATAAATTTTAACAATAAACCGTTTGCCGTTAATCTTTTTAAAGAAGAAAGAAAAATGCTTTCATTTACATACGATGAGCATTTAATAGGAATTAACCAACAGGCGTTTTATGTTTTGCGACCTAATGAACCTAATTTGTTTCTAATAAACAAAGAAGAAAAATATTGTCAGGTTTCGGCAGACAGTACATTGGCAAAAGAATTACGCGATTTTTCTTTAGCAATAATGGAATTGGCAAGAACAAAGTTGTTTGCCGGTAATTAATCCTTTTTTTGTGTAAAAACATTACCTTTGCTCTCCTTTAAAAATATATTAAAGTGCAAGCAAAGTATAACGAATACAAGACATTAAACCTTCCGCAAATTGCAGAAGAAGTTTTAAAATACTGGGAAGAAAATCAGGTTTTCGAAAAAAGTATTTCAACTCGTGAAGGAAAAACTCCTTTTGTGTTTTATGAAGGGCCTCCATCTGCCAATGGCTTACCGGGCATACACCACGTAATGGCACGCTCCATTAAAGATATCTTTTGCCGTTATAAAACTCAAAAAGGCTTTCAGGTAAAACGCAAGGCCGGCTGGGATACGCATGGTCTTCCTGTTGAACTTGGCGTTGAAAAAACGCTGGGAATTACTAAAGAAGATATAGGTAAAAAAATTAGCGTTGAGCAATACAACAATGCCTGTCGAAAAGACGTAATGAAATATACCGACAAGTGGGAAGATTTAACCCAAAAAATGGGGTATTGGGTTGATATGAAAAACCCGTACATTACTTATGAAAACAAATATATTGAAAGCGTTTGGTGGCTCTTAAAACAGTTGTACAACAAAGGATTATTGTATAAAGGCTATACCATTCAGCCATACTCTCCTGCTGCAGGAACAGGACTTTCATCGCATGAGTTAAACCAACCGGGCTGCTACCGCAATGTAAAAGATAAAACTGCCGTAGCAATGTTCAAACTAAAAAATCCACCGGCAAATCTTCCATCAGAAACATACATATTAGCATGGACTACAACTCCATGGACATTGCCTTCAAATACAGCACTTGCTGTTGGAAAAGACATTGATTATGTAGCTGTAAAAACCACCAATCCTTTTACTAAAAAAGAAGTAGTGGTAATTGTTGCACAGGCACTAAGAGGTAAATATTTTGCCGATACAGAAACAAAAACACATCAGGCAGGAATTGATATTGCAACATTTAAAGGAACTGATTTAGTGGGCTTAAAATATGAACAACTTTTACCTTTTGCACAACCTACAGATGGAGATGCATTTAGAGTAATTGTTGGCGATTTTGTAACAACCGAAGAAGGAACAGGAATAGTACACATTGCTCCAAGCTTTGGGGCTGACGATTTTAGAGTTGCCAAACAAAATGGCATAGGCTCATTAACCCTGGTAGATAAATCGGGGCGCTTTTTACCTGAGGTTAAAGATGATATTTTTCTCTACGGAAGTGAATTTGTAAAAGAAGCCTATTTAAGTGACGAAGAAAAAGAGCAGGAGTTTAAAAAACAAAAACAAATTCTTGAAAGTGCAGGAAAGATAAAAGAATTAAAAAACTATCTGAGTGTTGACGACCGCATTATTCTAAAACTTCAGGAAGAAGGCAAACTGTTTAAAAAAGAAAGCTACGAACACTCCTACCCACATTGCTGGCGCACCGATAAGCCGGTATTATATTATCCGCTGGATTCGTGGTTTATAAAAACTACTGCCTATAAAGAACGCTTAATCGAATTAAACAAAACCATAAACTGGAAACCCGAATCAACCGGAACAGGACGTTTTGGCAACTGGCTCGAAAACTTAAACGACTGGAATCTTTCCCGTTCACGCTTTTGGGGCATCCCAATTCCAATATGGACCAGCGAAGATAAAAGCGAGCAAATAATTATAGGCTCAGTTGAAGAATTGAAAAAAGAAATTGACAATGCTGTTTCAAAAGGAGTTATGAGCGAAAATCCGCTTGCAAAATTTAAAGCAGGAGATATGAGCGCTGAAAACTATAATCGTTTCGATTTGCACAAGCCTTATGCAGATAATATTGTGTTGGAAAAAAACGGTAAAAAACTTTATCGCGAAACCGATTTAATTGATGTCTGGTTTGATTCTGGAGCTATGCCTTATGCACAATTACATTATCCTTTTGAAAACAAAGAACTGATTGATAAAAGAATTTTTTTTCCTGCCGATTTTATTGCCGAAGGCGTTGATCAAACACGCGGATGGTTTTTTACCTTACACGCTATTGCCACCATGTGTTTCGATTCAGTAGCATTTAAAAATGTAGTAAGCAACGGATTAGTTCTGGATAAAAACGGACAAAAAATGAGTAAGCGCCTGGGGAATGCCATCGACCCCTTTGAAACTATTGCAAAATACGGACCTGACGCAACCCGCTGGTATATGATAACCAATGCGGCTCCTTGGGATAATTTAAAATTCGATTTAGAAGGAATTAAAGAGGTTCAACGCAAGTTTTTTGGAACGCTTTATAATACCTATTCTTTTTTTGCATTATATGCCAATGTAGATGGCTTTACCTACAAAGAAGCAGAAATACCATTAAATGAACGCCCCGAAATAGACCGCTGGATTTTATCAGAGCTAAACACCTTAATTAAAAAGGTAGATGAAGCTTATACCGATTATGAACCACATAGAGCCGGACGATACATTGAAGAATTTGTAGATGAAGATTTAAGCAACTGGTACGTACGTCTTTGCAGAAGACGTTTTTGGAAAGGAAACTACACCCAAGATAAAATAGCTGCTTATCAAACACTTTATACATGTTTGGAAGTAATTAGCCAATTATCTGCTCCCATCGCTCCGTTTTTTATGGATAGATTATTTAGCGACCTCAATAAAGTTAGCGGTCGCCACGCTGAAATATCAGTGCATTTGAGCAATTTTCCTGTAGCCGATGAAAAAACTATTGATAAAAACTTAGAAGAACGCATGGCGCTGGCACAAAAAATTTCATCCATGATTTTATCGGTTAGAAAAAAAGAAAACATTAAAGTACGCCAACCATTACAAAAAATTCAAATCCCGGTTTTAGATGAATCTATAAAATCAAAAATTGAAGCTGTTAAGGATTTGATTTTAGCCGAAGTAAACGTTAAAGAAATTGAATTTGTGGATGAAAAAACATCGAATATTATTAAAAATCTAAAGCTCAACTTTAAAACACTAGGCAAAAAGTGCGGCAAACACATGAAAACCGTACAAACTTTTGCAGCAGAAAATGCCCATAATATTATAAAAGAGATAGAGCAAAACGGCTATTTTGATATCCCGATAGATGGAGAAAATATTCGCTTAGAAGCAGAAGATGTAGAAATTATCCCTGTTGACATACCCGGATGGAAAGTTGCAAACAACGGTGCTCTAACCATTGCCTTGGATATAACCATAAACGATCTTTTAAAATCAGAAGGACTTGCCAGAGAATTGGTTAATCGTGTTCAAAACCTTAGAAAAGACAAAGGTTTAGAGGTTACCGACAGAATTATATTGAAAATCAACGCAAATAATGTAATAAAAAATGCTATAAATCAGAATTTTAATTATATTTGCAGCGAAATTTTAGCTACTTCTATCGACTTTGTAAGTGAGTTCAACGATAATGAAGCGGTGGAGGCTGAGATTGAAGAAGGAATAAATACACAATTGTCAATCAATAAGATAAGTTGATTATGGCTACTAAAAAAGTTTCGAAAAAGGCGGCATCAAAAAAAGCTGCATCTGCCAAAAAAGCGGCACCAAAGAAAGCTGCTAAACCACAAAAAAAGGCTGCACCGGCTAAAAAGGTTGTTGCAAAGAAAGCCTCTCCTAAAAAAGCAGCTAAACCCGATAAAAAAACTGCATCAGTAAAAAAAGTAGTAGCTAAAAAAGCAGCTCCGGCTAAAAAAGTAGTAGCTAAAAAAGCGGCTCCGGCTAAAAAAACTGTTGCTAAAAAAGCTGCTCCGGCTAAAAAAGCCGCGCCTAAAAAAGTAGCTAAGACTGTTAAAAAAGCTGCACCTGCTAAAAAGGCTGTTGCTAAAAAAACAACTCCAGCTAAAAAAGCCGCGCCTAAAAAAGTAGTTAAGACTGTTAAAAAAGCTGCTCCGGCTAAAAAGACTATTGCTAAAAAAGCAGTAACAATAAAAACGAAACCAAAAAAGGCAATAGCCTCCGTTAAAAAGGACACTCCTGTAGCAAAAAAAGCAGAAGTTAAAAAGGTCGTTGCTAAACAGGTGGTTGCTAAAAAACTTGCTAAACCCAATGCAAAAGAGGCTGTTGCACCGCTAGTTACAAAAAAAGAAGATCCACAAAAAGCGACTCTTGCAGCGGCACCAAAATCGGCTCCGGTTGAAAATGCCGCACCTGTTAAACAAGTTATAAAATCAGTTGTTTCTCAATCATCATCACCAATAGAAAAATCTATGCCTACTGAAAAAGAACCAGAAAGAGAAAAAACCAGATATAGTGACGAAGAACTAGAAGAGTTTCGTCAAATCATTAACAAAAAATTAGAAGAAGCTCATAGAGATTTAGCTCTACTGAAAGAAAGTTTAGAAAATAAAGATAATGGCACAGACGACACTTCCCCTACATTTAAAATGATTGAAGACGGCTCGGATGTATTAAGCAAAGAAGAAACAGCACAATTAGCAGCCCGTCAACAAAAGTTTATTCAAAGCTTAGAAAATGCTTTAATTCGTATTCAAAATAAAACGTATGGAATTTGCCGTGCTACCGGAAAATTAATACCTAAAGAACGCTTAAGAGTGGTTCCACATGCCACCTTAAGTATGGAAGCTAAAAAATTTCAGTAACTGCTTTCTAAAATCTTAAAGAAAGCCTGTATTTTTGCAGGCTTTCTTTTTTTATCCACACAGCATTGAAAAAAGCATTATTAGCAATATTTATTGTATTAATCTTAGATCAGACCTCAAAAATCTGGGTAAAAACCCACATGTATTTGGGTGAAGAATTTAATGTGCTGGGCAGCTGGTTTATTATTCATTTTACTGAAAACAATGGAATGGCTTTTGGGCTGGAATTTGCAGGACAGTACGGCAAATTGTTTTTAACGCTATTTCGTATTTTTGCCGTTGGCGGATTATTTTGGTACATCTACGATTTACACACCAAAAAGGCACATTCCGGCTACATTATTTCCATTGCATTAATTACAGCCGGAGCATTAGGAAATATTATCGACAGCGTGTTTTATGGTGTATGGTTTAGCGATAGCTTAAACAACATTGCAACTTTTATGCCCGAAGAAGGCGGTTATGCCCCTTTGTTTTACGGGCGCGTGGTGGATATGCTTTACTTCCCTATAATAGAGGGCTACTTTCCTGAATGGTTTCCAATTTGGGGGGGCGAACACTTTTTGTTTTTTAGACCGGTATTTAATATTGCAGACTCATCTATAACCATTGGCGTTGCCTTAATTATTCTGTTTAACAAACGCTTTTTCACCACCGAAGAAAAAACCGTTGTAGAAGAATAAAGATTTATTATCCGACTAAATAAAAAAGGCTGCCGATGGCAGCCTTTTTTATTTACTTAAAACTCCAGTCGTAAGAGTCAAGCTCTATTACACAGGCACTTAATAAATCAATTGCTCCTTGTATATCGTTTTTGTTTGCCATTTCAATTACCTGATGTATGTGTCGGGTTGGAATAGATATAGCGCCAGAAATAGCGCCTCCGGCGCTCATTCGTTGTATTCCGGCAGTATCGGTGCCTCCTGCCGGTAAAATTTCTGGCTGCCATTTTATTTTATGTTTATCGGCAGTTTTTTTCATATAAGCAACCATACGGTAATCGCAAATGGTAGAAGAGTCCATAATTTTTATTGCTGTGCCCTCCCCTAATTTGGTAACACATTCATGGGGCTTTGCTCCTGGTACATCATAAGCAATAGTAGTATCTAAGCCAAAACCAAAATCGGGCTGTATTTGCAAAGAAGAAACATTGGCACCTCTTATCCCCACTTCTTCCTGCACGGTAAACACGGCATACAAATCGTAAGGAAGTTTGGCTCCTTTAAGATTTTTAAGACTTTCTATTAAAATAAAAACGGAGATGCGATTATCTATAGATTTACAGTTTACATTATCGCCCATTTCAATTAAATCACGCTCGCGGGTTATGGGATCGCCAAGCGAAATGTATTTTTCTACTTCTTTTTTAGGCAAACCAAGGTCAATAAAAAAATCTTCAATTTTTACATTTTTCCCTCTTTCTTCCTGACTCATTATGTGAATAGGTTTTGAACCCATAACTCCTATAATATCTTTTTTTCCATGCACTATTACACGCTGTGCGGTAAGGGTTTTAGGGTCAAATCCTCCTAAGGTATGAAAACGTAAAAATCCTTGTTCATCAATATGCGTAACAATAAAGCCGATTTCGTCCATGTGAGCGGCAACCATTACTTTTTTTCGGGCTTTGCCTTTTTTAAAGGCGCATATATTGCCCATATTATCAATGCTTACCTCATCAGCAAGTCCTTTTAATTCGCGCAAAACTACTTTACGTATGCGATGTTCAAATCCGGGAGCTCCGGGAGTTTCACAAATTTCTTTAAGCAATTTTATATTCATAATTTTTTTTTTGATGGATAATTTTTTAATCTACAAATGATAATTTTAACATGTTTGATTTTCCGTTTTCATCAATTGGCATACTGGCAATATTTATCATTAAATCGCCATCTTTTACCATACCTTCTTTACGTAATATATATTTAATATCGGCAATGGTGTGGTCGGTACTTACCTTTTTATCGTAATAAAATCCTCTTACTCCCCATAATAAGCTAAGTGTGTTTAAAATTGAATGATTGGCTGTAAATACAAAAATATTTGCCTTTGGTCTGAAGCTGGAAATTTTAAATGCTGTATAACCGGAATGTGTCATGGTTACAATTGCCTGTGCATTTACTCGCTGCGATAAACGACAAGCATTATAACATATAGAGTCGGTTATAAATCGTTCATTTCTGATGTCGTTTCCCGGTAATTGATCTTTATTATAAATTCCTTCGTAGGATTCAACATTTTGGATAATTTTTTTTACGGTTTCAATAACCTTTATTGGATGTTTACCTACAGAGGTTTCTCCGCTTAGCATAACGGCATCGGCACCATCCATAATAGAATTGGCCACATCATTTACTTCTGCTCTGGTTGGTGTAATGTTGGTAATCATTGATTCCATCATTTGAGTAGCAACTATAATTGGTTTAGATGCTGCCAGACATTTTTTAATCAGCATTTTTTGAATTAATGGAACTTCCTGCATGGGTATTTCAACGCCTAAATCGCCACGTGCCACCATTAATCCATCTGCTTCTTTAATAATGTTGTCAATATCGTCCAGCGCTTCGGGCTTTTCAATTTTGGCAATTACTTTTGCCTTTTTGCCTTTACTGGAAATAATATGTTTTAATTCGATAATATCGCTTGCCGAACGAACAAATGAAAGGCCAATCCACTCCACATTATTTTCTAGCGCAAAATCTAAATCCTGCTTGTCTTTTTCGGTTAAACAGGGTAGCGATATTTTGGTATTCGGCAGGTTTACTCCTTTTTTAGAAGATAATACACCGCCTTGTACAATATGTGCTTTAACTTCGTCTTTTCCATTGCTACTTATTACACGCATCATCAGTTTACCGTCATCTAACAAAATAATTTCTCCCGGTCTTACATCTTGTGGAAATTGTGGATAGGTTATATATACACGATCTTTATTCCCTATGCATTTTTGGGTAGTAAAATATATTTCTGCTCCTGCATTTAATTCTACTCCATTGTTTTCCATTTCGCCAATACGCAGTTTAGGGCCTTGTAAATCGCACAAAATAGCAGTATGCACCCAAAGGTCTTTATTGATTTCTTTCAGATTGCGTATTACCTTAGCGTGATCTTCATAGCCACCATGCGAAAAGTTCATACGACACACGTTTACTCCGGCAATTATCATTTCTTTCAGCACCTCTTTGTCTGAAGATGCCGGACCAATGGTGGCAACTATTTTTGTTCTGGTAAAATTGTTCATAATATTTAAAAAATTAGGTTTTTTTTCGATTTTAATGTTTCAACATCAATTTTAAAAACGGTGTTAATATGCTCTGTTTCGCGTACAAGTTTACAAAGTTCTTCTATATTCTGATCATTAAAATTGCCATCGAGCATTAACAGATAATCGGCATGTTTAACTTCGGGCAATAGGAATCCAGTGGCACATTTATTGGCAAAAAGATGAAATTTGCGCTGTGTTTCTTTGCACACATAAGAATAATGTGAAAAAAACTGTGTATCGTCCGGTTTCTTTTGCCTTATTTCGTAGTCTTTCTCTTTTTTTAATTCTATTTTAAGGGTTTTGTTTAATGACCAGCTAATGCGGTAATCGCGCAGGTAACTGCTTATGCCTACCAGCCAAAAATCAAAATCGTACTCTACGTTTAAAATTGTTTTTCCCACTTTTTATTTTCAAAAACCGTGTGAATGTAGCAATTTTTATTGGTGAAAAAAAAGAGTAACGGAAGACAGATGCTTGTTTACAGAAAACAGTAGGCAGTGGGCAGCAGGCAAATAAGACAAAAGACTAAAAGAGCAAAGAGTATTGATATTTATGATTTATGAATTAAGATTTATGATTTAATTTTTTTGCGATTTATTGGTAATTATTTGTTGTTCAGATGCAATTATAACTTTAATCCATTTATATATTTTCTAATTTATAAATTTTCAATCTGCTTAAAATAGATTATACCGCTTATTGAACAAACTGACTAAAGGCTTTTTGTGCGGCTTGTTGTTCGGCTTTTTTCTTAGAAAAATCTATACCGGTACTTATCTCTTTTTCGTTAATAAAAAGCGTAACGGTAAATTTACGGTCGTTGTTTTTTAATACTTCTTCTTTGGTATCAAAACGTAATTGTTTTTTTTCTTTTTGAGCCCAGTTTAAAAGTTTGCTTTTATAATCGAATTCGGTATTTACAAAATGGTCAATATCTATGTGCAATTTTATAATATGGTTGATTATAAAGTTTTGAGTAAAATTAAATCCTTTATCGAGATAAATAGCCCCTATTAATGCTTCAAACGCATCGCCATGTAGTGATTTATAACCTGAAGCGCTTTCGTTATAATATTGAATCATATTGTCGAGCCCCATTTTTCGGGAAAGACTATTTAAATGGCTTCGATTAACTAATTTCGAACGCATTTGCGTTAAAAAGCCTTCGTCCTTATAAGGAAAGCGCTGATATAAATAATGGGCTATTATAGCACCAAAAACGGCATCGCCCAAATATTCTAACCGCTCATTGCTATCATGGTCTTTTGTAGCAACTGATTTATGGCGAAATGCTTTTTGATAAAAAACAATATTGTTTGGATAAAAACCCAGCAGGTTTTTTATAGATTGATAAAACGCTTTGTCTTTAGAAAAAAATCGCTGGAGAAAACCCAACACTATCCGTTATATTTTTTGAAAATTACAGAAGCATTATGACCACCAAAACCAAAAGTGTTGCTAAGCGCAGCTCTTACTTCGCGTTTTTGAGCAGTATTAAATGTAAAATTTAGATTAGCATCAAGTTCCGGATCGTCTGTAAAATGATTAATTGTTGGGGGAATAATTCCTTCTTTAACGGCAAGAATAGAAGCAATAGCTTCAATAGCTCCTGCAGCGCCCAATAAATGACCGGTCATTGATTTGGTTGAGCTGATATTTAATTTATAGGCATGCTCTCCAAAAACGCCTAAAATAGCTTTTGTTTCTGCCACATCGCCTAATGGAGTTGAGGTTCCGTGTACGTTTATATAATCTATATCAGCAGCTGTCATGCCGGCATCGTTCAGGGCATCGTTCATAACATTGCGGGCTCCTATACCGTCTGGATGGGGAGCTGTAATATGATAGGCATCGGCCGACATTCCTCCACCAACCATTTCGGCATAAATTTTTGCACCTCGTTTTATAGCATGTTCATATTCTTCTAAGATAATTGCTCCCGAACCTTCTCCTAATACAAAACCATCTCTGTCTTTATCAAAAGGACGTGAAGCTGTTTCCGGAGAGTCGTTTCGTGTAGAAAGGGCTTGTAATGCATTAAACCCTCCTATTCCCGATTCGGTACAAGCAGCCTCTGATCCTCCTGTTACAATTATATCTGCTTTTCCCAAACGGATATAATTAAAAGCATCTATAAGCGCATTGGTTGACGAAGCACAAGCTGATACTACAGAAAAGTTTGGTCCTCTGAATCCAAAACGAATAGATATGTGCCCGGAGCAAATATCAGAAATCATTTTGGGAATAAAGAAAGGATTAAAGCGTGGTGTTCCATCGCCTTTAGCATAAGCAAAACATTCTTCCTGAAATGTAAAAAGGCCTCCGATACCTGAAGCCCATATTACTCCCACCCTTTCTTTGTTTATAACGGGGTTATCAGAAATGTTGGCGTCTATAACAGCCTGGTGAGCTGATGCCACGCCATATTGAGAAAATAAATCAACGCGCTTTACTTCTTTGCGCTCGAAATAATCTTCGGGATTAAATCCTTTAACTTCGCATGCAAACTGCGTTTTAAACTTTGAAGGATCAAAGTGTGTAATCCGGCCTGCGCCACTTATTCCATTAATAAGTCCTGTCCAATAATCTTGAACATTGTTTCCTAATGGGGTTATAGCCCCCAGGCCGGTTACTACTACTCTTTTAAGCTGCATGTGTCAGCAAGAAATGTGTTAAATTATTTTGCGTTTGACTCTATGTAAGCAATTGCTTCACCAACTGTACTAATCTTTTCAGCTTGGTCGTCAGGAATTGCTATATTGAATTCTTTTTCGAATTCCATAATAAGCTCAACTGTATCTAAAGAGTCTGCTCCTAAGTCGTTAGTAAAACTAGCTGTTGGAGTTACTTCAGATTCATCAACGCCTAATTTGTCAACGATGATAGCTTTTACTCTTGATGCGATATCAGACATTTTAATTCTCCTTTCTATTTGGTTTAATTAGGCTGCAAAGAAAAAAATTTTTATATAGTTAGTCAAATTTTTGCTTTCATTGTTCATAAATATAATTTAACTATGCTGTTTTTCAGCTTGTTATATCGAGATTTTTTATTGATTTTTTACCCAATTGAGTCGTTAAATGTCTTTTTTTTTGTTTTTAAACATCTCTTTTTTTCTATAAATGCCTCTTTTATGTTTTTATCCAACCTTTGTCATTAGAATTTGAAAACTCTAATGACAATTTGGGGTTTATAATAATTCATGGCTGTTTTTTATGTAGGTTTGCATCATCAATGAACCAACCCATATATCATATCGCTATTTTTGCTTCGGGCAAGGGCAGTAATGCAGAAAAAATAATTGACTATTTTGCTTATCATCCTACTATAAAAGTATGTTGTGTTCTAAGCAACAAAAAAGATGCAGGAGTTTTAGATATGGCTTCTTCTAAAAATATTTATGTTAAGCCTTTTAGTAAACAAGAGCTTGAAAATGGTGCAATAGCGCGTTTTTTAATAGAACAAAAAGTAGATTATATAATATTAGCCGGCTTTTTACTAAAAATTCCGCAAAGTTTAATTGCTCTTTTTCCTGATAAAATCATCAATATACATCCCTCGCTTTTGCCAAATTATGGAGGTAAAGGAATGTATGGAATTAGAGTACACCGAGCCGTAATTGAAAATAAAGAAAAAGAGAGCGGTATTACCATACATCTGGTAAATGAAGAATATGATAAAGGTTCTATTTTGTTACAGGAAAAATGTTTTGTTGCAGAAAACGATACGGCAGAAGATTTAGCAAAAAAAGTTCAGTCTTTAGAACATCGTTTTTTTGCCCCTTGTATAGAAAAATATATTTTACAAAATGGCTAACATTAGCATATATACCGATGGTGCAGCTCAGGGAAATCCCGGGCCTGGTGGATATGGCATTGTATTTATTTCGGGAGGGCATAGGAAAGAATTTTCGCAAGGGTACAGATATACAACTAATAATAGAATGGAGCTCCTTAGCGTTATTGTTGCTCTTGAAATGTTAAAAGGCGAAGGGCATCATGTAACCATTTATTCCGACTCAAAGTATGTAGTAGAAGCCATTGAAAAGAAATGGGTGTTTGAATGGCAAAAAAAAAATTTTAAAAACAAGAAAAACCCTGATTTGTGGGAACGTTTTTTGCAAATTTATCCCAAACATCATGTACGTTTTGTATGGGTTAAAGGCCATGCGAGCAATAAAGAAAATAATCGCTGTGATGAATTGGCTGTGCTTGCTGCCAAAACACCTCCGCTTTTAATTGACGAGTGGTACGAACGTCATAAAGAAAACAAAAATAGTTAGTTTGATATTTGTTGGAGAACCTGTTGTGTTATTATACGCGGTAAATTTGCATATAGAGAAATAAAAATTTGATTTAATCTTTCTGTTTCTTTTGTAATTTCGTTTGAATTTTGTACTTTTTTAACCGCTATATCACAAAGTTTAATAATTAATTGCCACAAATCTAAATAGTCTTTCAATAATTGCTTTTCTTTTTGTGAAGCAACAAAATTAATATTTTTCTTTGCCTGTTTTTTTGCAAAAGAGAAATCTCCTTTTAACAGCATGGCTATATTTTCTAATACACGAAGCTGGATATCAAAAGGAAGATAAAAGCTTTTTTCATTAATATTATTCCCTATTCTAATATACTCCATAGCATTTTTATAATCTCCTTTACTTAAAAACAATTTTGCATACGACATAGCTCCTCTGGTAGCATAAATATCCATTTTGTTTTTAATACAATACTGAAACTGCTCCTCTAAAATGCGCTCTGCCTCGCTGTATTTTTCGTGAATTATATTTAATAAAACATATTGTTCGTAATGATAATAATAGCCATACATGTTTTTTTCTATACCGCTTTCAAGAATTTGTCTGTAAATGGCAAGTGCTTCTGCGGTTTGATTGTTTACAAAAAGCGCATCGGCATAGAGTAGATTTAAAAAGTGATTGATATTTACCGGAAAAAAGTCTTTTATATAATCTTTTAGTCCGATTGCTTTTTGAAGATAAACAATCACTTCCTGCGGATTTTTTTCAAAATAGGAATAATAACTGCAAATGGTTCTGTATAAGTAATAGAGCGCCAAATAACAATTATTTTCTATTAGCTTTTTTTCATTTTTTAAAAGATTTTTTACATCTATTTTTAAATGACGTGTAGGGTTTTTGCGCGCTGCTGCAATATTTGTATCGTTGTAAATGCAGTGGTATTTAATATATTCTTTATCTGCAATGCTTACATTTTGCTTGTATTTTAGATAGTTTTCGGCAAAACGATTGCGAAGTTTTTCATCAAAAAAACGATAGGGTATGTCAAGTAAAAGGTGAAAAGTATTTAAATAAAATGTAGCTATGTCGATTTTTTTTTCTTTCAACACTCTTTTTTCTGCCAGCAATACGGCTCCTTTAAAATGGGCATAAAGGCCTTTGCCAATTAAAAAATAAAAAAGATTAAAGGGGTTTTCTGCATCGGTAAGTGTATTGTAAAACTTATTTAAAAGTACCGAACAGATTTTATAATAATGTGTAGCGCTAATTTGAAACTTTTTGCAAATTTTTTCCGCTTCGGGTAATTCACGGTTTTGGCAAGAAATAAAAAAATCTGCCAATTCTTTTTCTTTGCCAATGAGTTTTATTTCTGAGAGCTTTTTTACCTCCGCATCGTTTAAGCTATTTATAAACGCATGAATCCAATTCACCTTTAAAAAAATTGAGCGGTGAAATTAGTAAGATTTTTAGAATTTTGTGCAGGTTATTAAAAGTAATTTTCTTTCAGAAACTCCTGATATGGGCTAAGATTAGCCATTGCCTGAAGTTGAATGTATTTGTTATGAAAATCTCTTTCACTTTTTTGTGAAGATAATTGCGCCAATCGGTATTTGTCAAAATTTTTAAGCGCTTGTTTTTCTTCATCACTTAAATACTGTCCGGAATATTCTTTGTCTCTTAAATCGTTTATGCTGATGAGATTTCCTATCAACTTTGATTTAGAAATGTTTTTTTGAAAACTATTTTTTCCGGTAGCGTTCGACATAAATTATTTATTATAACCCATATTACGCAAATATGGGTTTTTAGTTGTTTTTACAATGTTTCTTTATTGTAAAATTAGACAAATCGCCTATATGCTGCGATGAGTTTATAATTGCGTGATGATATTAATGGTCTGCCGTTTTACTTTTAGAAAACATACTTTTAATTTTTACAGCCGGCACCCATATAGCTGCTGCAAGTTTTTTTAATGGTGATGCGTTTTCTTTTACTTTCCAGCTGGTTGTTCGCGGGGCTTCTAATGGTTTATCTACCAATGTGTATGCATATGAAGCAATAGAGGTTCTGTATCTGCCTTCGGGGAAATTAATCGGGTCGTAACCATGAAGTGTATAGCCTCTGCAAAGCATAATGGCCATACGGTTAAAGGGCACATCTATTTCGGATTTTTCTCCGGTATCTTTATGTTCGAGCTTTAGTTCTCCCCCCCACTCTTTTTGCCAATCTTTATTTAAATATAAAAGCAAATTTAAGTTTCTAAACCATTTATGATTTAGCGGATGATAGTTAAAATCTGCATGCATATCTAAAAAGCTGCTTTTCTTTCCCTGATGTATGCCCCCACCGTAAAAAGAGGCATCAATAAACACATCTTCGTTGGTAACATACTTCAACCATTCCTGAAAACGTTTGGAGGTAAGGTCTTTATAAAGCTCTTCAAACTCTGGAGCAATGTCTCTGAATTTAGACTTTTCGTATTTTTCTGCAGCAAAAATATAATCCGCGCTTTTGGTTTGCAGTTCCGGTATTTTGCTGTAAAGCAATTCTATTTTTTCTTTCTCGCAAAAATTATCAATTCCTATGTGAGGAAATGGTTTTGCGTTTAAAAACTCCTTACGAAATTTCTCTTTATTGGCTTCTATATATTCAAAATTAATCATGTTTCTGTGTTTTTACGAAAGTATAAAATTATCCTAAATGTTTTGTTACAATTTATAATTTTTACTGATATCTTGCCTTATACATTGCAAATAAAGTAACAGCAAATAATAAAAATGCGCCCATCTGATGAATAACTCCCATTGAAATTGGAACTGCATATAATATAGTTATTACTCCTAAAAAAAACTGAAGTATTACAATTACTAATAAAACATTTATAGCTTTTTTTATTTGTAAAGAAAGATTGTGTTTTTTTGCCTGCCACCAAATAAATAGCGCAAATGCAAAAACTATATACGCTAAGGTTCTATGAATAAACTGAACTCCCATATGCGATTCGAATATTGTGTGCAAAATGCTTCCATTATTAAAAATGTCCGGCACTAAAGAGTTGCACATTAAAGGAAATGTATTGCATATTTTACCGGCTCTTAATCCTGCTACAAATGCTCCATAAACAATTTGAATCAATAATAAAAAAAAGAAAACATTTAAATATTTTTTTATTTTAAATGTTGGAACATCATTAACTTTTTTATGAGAATAAATTATTCCCAATGCAACCCAAAAGGTATAGCCAAAAGTTAAAAAGGCAGTGGTTAAATGTGCTGCTAATCGGTAGTGGCTCACCATTGGGTCTTTTGATAGTCCGCTTTTTACCATAAACCAACCTAAAAAGCCTTGAAAACCTCCCATTACAAACAAAACGAGCAGTTTTGGTAAAAGCTCTTTACTAATTTTTTTAGTGAAATAGAAATATAAAAACGGTATAAGAAATACTATACCAATTACGCGTCCAATAAGGCGATGGATATATTCCCACCAAAAAATAGATTTAAACTCTTCGGTAGAAAAATCAAAATTTTCGTGAATGTACTGTGGTGTTTGTTTGTATTTTTCGAACATCTCTTCCCATTGAGCATCATTTAAAGGGGGTAATGTTCCCATTATAACATCCCACTCCACAATAGATAGACCGGAGCCGGTTAATCGGGTAATCCCTCCCACTACAACCATAGTGGCAATTAGTAAACATCCTGTAAAAAGCCAGATTATTAGCGGTCGGTTTTGTGAAAATGAGCTGTTCATGTCGTATTGCTTTTTTGATTAATTAATAAAGCGCTTCAAAGGTAAAAATGTTTTTT
>CALKJP010000073.1 GCA_937995645.1 uncultured Bacteroidia bacterium | reverse complement strand
ATATTTTGTAAAAGCTTTAATAGCATCATCAAATTTTAATCCATGTTGATAAGCTTTGCCTAAATATAAAACCATTTCAGGCGTAACTTTGCTTGCTTTATTTGCTTTTTCCAAATATGGAATAGCGGCTGTTTTATCAATATTGGTATTCAAATAACAGAAGCCCATTTTGTAGTTATAATCCGGATTATTGGGTTCTTTTTTTAGGAATTTTTCCAAACTTTTTATGGCAGCCAAATAGTTTTTGTATTTAAAGTGTTCATCAATTTCGCGTGGGTCTAAATCTTGTGCAATAATTGTATGATTGCTGATAAATAGCAAAATATACATTGAAATATAAAAACGATATAACATCATTGCATTAATATGTTCTTCTAAAATCGTTCCAATCCTTTTTAAGAATGATTACAAAAATAACTTTTTACATGAATTATAAAAATGAAAAAGCTCTTCTTTTTTGAAGAGCTTTTTTAGTTTATTTGGTGTTTTAGAATTTATTGCTTTACTGTAAATTTAACATATTGATATGGAGCATACTTTTTGTGATTACGTGCATCATTATTGTATTTAGGACCCTGAACTAAGGTACTGGTTATAGCAAATGTAACCTTATCCATATTTACTCCTTTGTCTTTTAAATAAGTTTCAAGAATTTCTCTTGATGTTTTTGCTCTTTGTTTAGATAAGTCAAGGTTGTTTTTAAATTTTGCTGTTGGAACTCTTGATGCACTTGATTCTATTGCTATTAAAGCTGTTCCACCTGCATTTACTATTCGTTGGATGCTATCAGCAAATTGTATAAAATCTTCTTTTTGGGTATCTATTTTTTTGCGATTATATCCAAAATAGTAAATATAGCTTCCTGCTGGTAATCCGGTTGCTTTTGTTTCAGCGTTTATTGCTTTTATTTCTTTTTGCTTATTTACTTTTTCTTTCACATCTTTTTCTTTAGGTTTTGATATAAATGCAGTATCTTCTTCATCTTCTGATAGCATTTTATCTATAATTGGTGGTAATAATTCAAAGCGATAAATCCCTTTGTTGTTTTTTACAAATGGTCCCATTAATCTACCGGTTTGCTTAAATAGGTAAATAGGTTCAGTGTCAAGTTTGGGGTCACGAGCAAGCTCTAAAACATATTTTTGTTTTTTATCTATTGCAGAGAATTTAAAATTACCGTCTAAATCTGTTTCAGTTTCTGCAACTATATTCTCTTTTTGATCACGTAAGAAAACTTTATGATTAGCTAATGGAGTTCTTTCTTTAGCTCCCATTAATATTCTTCCTTTAATTTCAACTAACTCAGCGGTAGTTTCTGTTATAGCAACAGGTGTTTTTTCACGGTCACCTTTAACAATATAGGTAATCGGATCGAGTAAAAGTTCTTTGTTTATTAAATTGTATGAAGATTCTGCAGGTACATAAATATCTTCTGTATGAAATTCATTTCCATTCATTTCATAGCTTATTTTGTAATTTCCGGGTGTTAAAGAAAGCACATATTTACCTGTATTGGCATTTGGTTTAAATGGTAAAAGTTCTCCGGTTTCGATGTTTAATACTGTAACTTTTGTATCGGTTGGGATTTTGGAGCCATCAGATAATTTGATATGCCCAACTAAAACGGTTAATGCTTTTTCAACAGCTTCCGGTAATGATACGATGTATATATCTTTTTCGCCTTTTCCTCCATCTCTAAAAGATGATAGGTAAGCTCTTTTACCATCTGCCGAAGTAACATAATAAATATCATCATCGGTTGTATTTATTGGATGACGCATGTTTACAGGGTCAGTCCATGTGCCGTCTTCTTGTAAATCGGCAAAGAAAATATCAAATCCTCCCATTGATTTATGACCATTGGAAGAGAAGAATATTTGTTTTCCGTCAGGATGTATAAATGGAGCGTCTTCATCGTAAGGGGTATTTATTTTGGGCCCTAAATTTTGTGCTAATCCCCACATGCCGTTTGGTAATTTTTTACACATCCAAATATCTCTTCCTCCATAACCTCCGGGGCGATTACTTACAAAATATAAAAAACGCTCGTCAGCTGAAATTACAGCATGTGTTTCCCAATGTTCTGTATTTATATCGCTACCTAATTTATATGGCACTCCCCATTCATCTCCTACAAGTTCGCTCATCCATATACTACCTCCTTCTTCGCCTTTGTAAATTAATAATTTTTGTCCATCGGCAGATAATCCGATTGATGCTTCATGATCAGCAGTATTGATATTTGAACCTATTGGGCGAGCTGCTGTCCAGTTATCTTTATCGTTTTTGGTTGAAATATAAATATCTTCAAACCAGTCGCCATTAATTTCTTGTGTGCCGCCGGTGGTTGTATTTCTTCTGGAGGTAAATATAATGGTAGATTCATCAATGCTAATTACAGGGCTATACTCAGGAAATTCGGTATTTATGGAATCTCCTAAATTGGTAATGAATGCCTGTTTAGGTGTAGCTATAAATTCTTTTGCATTATTACACATGGCAATTGTTCTATCTGCTTCCTGATAGCGTATATGTTTTTTATTGATACTTGATTTAAATTTTTCGAGTGTTTCTATTGCTTCATCAAATCGGTATGCTAAATGTAATGCTTGTCCAAGATATAATAAGGTATAGTTTGGTGCATTTTTTTCGTAAGGATTTAAGTCATCGTAATTACGATTTACTTTTTGAGAGGCTTTTTCTAAGTAGGGGATAGCTGCTTTTTTGTTTTTAACTCCTTTTAAATAACACATTCCAACTTTAAAGTTTAGATTGGCATTATCGGGGTCAGTAGATAATAAATCTAAAAAAATGGGAAGTGCTAATTCGTAATTACCATATTCGATGTGGTAGTTGCCATCGGTAAATTTTTTCGCAAAGGAATTACCTGAAACATTTTCTTGTGCATAAATTCCAAAACTTATGAACAAATAAGCTAATATCAAAATTGCTTTTTTCATCATTAATTAAAATGTGTAAATTTAAAATTTAAGTCAAATGTATCAAAAAAAAATGTGTGGAAACAAAAATCTATATAATCAATTTGCAATTCGATTCATTAATTACAGCGATAAAATTTTGAGTTCTACTCTTCTGTTTAATTGCATGCCTTCTGTATTTTCTGATCCATCGGGATTGTAGTTGGGTGCTATTGGCATAGATTTGCCGTAACCTTTAGCTACCATTCTGTTTTTATCAATGCCTTTGTTTATTAAATAATTAACTACAGCCTGCGCCCTGTCTTTTGATAATTTTAAATTATAATCTTCATTGCCTTTGGCATCGGTATGTCCGGAAATTTCAACGCTCATTTTAGAATTTAGTTCCAAAAGTTTGCTTAGTTTTTCTAATTCTACTTTTGAAATATCTCTTAATGTTGCTTTATCAAAATCGAAGAAAATGTTGTTTAACACTATTTTGCTTCCTATTTGAATGGCTTCTAATTCAATAGCTTTATTTATTTCAAAATAATTTGCTTCTTTGGGAATATCTATATTTTCAGATTTGAACAGGTATCCTTCTGCTTCATAAGAGATATTGTAATTAGCTCCCGGAGGTAAAATAAACAAGTAGTTTCCTGTTTTTGAGTTTGGAATGTATGTTCCAACAACTTCTCCTGTTTCATTATCGCTAACTACTATAACCACATCCTTTGGAACATTTCCATAAGCATCTTTTACAGTGCCTTTTATTAAGGCAAGTGGTTTTTCTTTAAATTCAATGAATGTAGCCATGTATAAATCTTTTTCGCCATATCCGTCTTCTTTAAAGGAGGAATAATAGGCTCGTTTTCCATCGGCAGATAAAACATAAAATACATCGTCATCGCTTGAATTTAATGGAAATCCCATGTTCATGGGCTGCGACCAGTTTTCGTTTTCATCTTTTATGCTGATAAAAACATCAAATCCTCCCATGCTGTTATGTCCTTTTGATGAGAAGAAAAGGGTACGATTATCGGGATGTATAAATGGGCCTTCTTCATCGTAGGGGGTATTTATTTTGGGTCCCAAATTAATTGGTAATCCCCATTCGCCATTTGGTAATTTTCTTGAAAAATAAATATCTCTGCCTCCAAATCCACCTTTGCGGTTGCTGGTAAAATAAAGGGTATTTCCATCATAAGAAATACTTGCATGTGATTCCCAGCTTTTAGAATTTATATTATCATTTAATTTAACAGGTATTTGCCATGTGTCGCCTTCTAATTTGCTGTAATATATATTTCCATCTCCATTATCGTCTTTGTAAATAAATAATTGTTGTCCATCTACAGATAATCCAATAGTAGCTTCATGTCCCGGAGTATTTATATTTGGTCCAATGCTTTGAGGTTCTGACCATTTTCCGTTATTATTGTATGAAATATAAATGTCTTCAAAAAAGCCTCCGTCTTCTGCTATTTTTCCTCCGGTGCTGTTGCTTCTTCTGGAGGTGAAAATTAAAACAGATTCATCCGCGCTTATTACAGGTGCATATTCCGGAAATGCTGAATTGATATCTTTGCCAAGATTTTTTATTTCTATAGCTACTGGTGCTTCAGAAAGCATTTTGCCATTTATACAAAATTCAATTTGTCGGTTAATTTCTGTTGCCAGATTTAAATCTTTTGGATCGGTAAATTCTCTAAACTTATTAAAGGCATCAATTGCCTGATCGAATTTATTATTAAAATGATATGCCTGCCCCAAATAGAACCAAGCTATAGATGGTGCACCTCTTTCTTTATAGGTATTGTCTTTATATTTTGCTGAAATATTCTGAACGGCTTTTATTAAATGACTTTCAGCTTTCTTTTTATAATTTAATGAATTGAGGTAGCAATATCCGAGTTTAAAATTAATGTTTGAGTTGTTAGGGTCTAAGGAATCAGCCAAAACCAGCAATTTTATGGCTTGCTGATAATTTTGATTTAGCATTAGTTCATTTGCCTTTGCAAATGCTTTTGATGCATCTTGCTCTTTTATATATTGCGCAAATGAATTTATTAAACCGATAAATAAAAACGTAAGGAATAATTTGTAGCGTAACATTTCATTAAAATTTAAACACTAAATATATGAATAAAACTTTTTTATGTTTTAAAAAAGTGATTTCAGAAGCTGATTATTCGTTTACGATTACAAAAATATCTTCATTATCTTTTTTCATCAGATATTTCTCGCGGGCAAATTTTTCGAGGGTTTTAGGATTGGTTAAAAGCTCGTTAAGGTTTTTGCTGTCTTTTTCTATTTCTTTTAAATAAAATGCTTTTTCTTCTTCGAGTTTATGTAGTTCTTTTCTAAGTTTAAGTCTTAGTAAATCTTGATTCGTGAAGTTTTTGGACATATCTAAACCATACTTTTCCTTGAACTTATTTATTGCTTTATTGAAGTAATGAGTATTTAATTCATTGCCAAACAG
>CALKJP010000072.1 GCA_937995645.1 uncultured Bacteroidia bacterium | reverse complement strand
GAAGAAACGTTTTCTCCAATTCGTTCCAATGGATTTTATCGGCTAACTTAACCAATGGATGTTCCATGTTAATAATCTCCTTTAGCAAAGGACGAAACAAATCTTTTTGATTTTGATTGGCTGATTTTCCTAACATAATTTGCAAGGTTTTTTGCAAAATTCTTCATTTTCCTGGCAGATTTTTATACTATGTTTTGCAAGTTTTTCACAGATTTATCAAAAGGTTTAGAGGTTTTTAAGGAGTTGCTATTTATCAATAACTTGCAATGTAGGGGGGTAATTTTACCAAGCCCTGCTCTTAAAAAGGTAAAATATTTCATGTTCATATATTTTTTGGTTTATAAATTTAAATTCATGAAAATATTTGAGAAAAGCAAATAATTTTTAATTCATTTAAAGTAAAATTTCTGCCTGCAAATGCTGTCCTTATTTTTTAATACAAGCAAATAAACAGCGCTACTAAAGGCTCCTAAAGAAATCCTGTCTGTATTTTTTGTTATTGCACAAAGCTGCCCTGAAAGGCTGTAGATTTCTGCACTTTCAAAATTATTTCTCAACAAAAGTTCTCCGTTTGTTGTAATAACAGTATTTAAACATTGATTTTCTGCTTCAACTTTGTAGATGCTATTAGTTGCATACATATTCCATTTAACCAGTCCATGGTTTTGAGTACCAATCCACAAAACAGAATCTTTTTCAATGGTAAGTGAAAGCAGGTAATTATCGGGCAATCCACTGTTGGCGCTTGTATAATTAATCCATTGCCCATTTTTAAAAATCACTAAACCATTTTGTTGCATGGCTAAAAATTTGCTTTGTGCTTTATCAATAACAACATAATTAACACTGCTTGCCGGAATACCAGAGTTTAATTCGTGAAACACCTGCCATGCGCTGCCGTTTAAATGGGCCACAAGGCCTGCGGAAGGGGTTGCTACCCAACGAAAGTCGTTAGAATCTAAGGCGATATGTAAGGCACTGTTATCGGGCATATTGGAAGTGGTATTATAATAAACGGTAAAAGCCGTATCGTTATAATAAACCAAGCCGCCATTAATGGTTCCGATAAATTTGCGATTGTCTTTTCCTACCTGAATGGTGGTAATATTGTTGGAAGAAAGTGTGCTGTTTGCTGTATTAAAAACCGTCCAATTATTACCATCAAAAAAATGTAATCCATCGGTTGTTCCTATCCATAAATTGTTGAGAGTATCAAAAGCAATAGCCCTTACAAAATCATCGGTAATTGCTGAATTAGAAGTGTTATAGTTTAGCCAATTACCTTCTTGATCGTATTTGTATAGGCCACCGTTAAATGTTCCTATCCAAATATGATTATTTTTATCTACATGCAATGCTCTTATTGAATTGCTGGATAAAGGAGAATTAGCGGTATTAAAAACTTGCCATATCGTATCATTAAAAACAGCAAGGCCTCCATCCGTACCAACCCACTTTTTGTTTTGTTGATCGATGGTTAAACATCGAACCGTGTTTTCGGGCAAATCAGAATTTTGAGCATCAAATATTTGCCATGCTCCCTGTGAAAATAAAATAGCTCCTTTGCTTAAAAATATTAGTAAAAGAGCTATTCTAAAAAACGTTGAGACTCTCATTTATTCTATTACAATACGCTTGATGTATGGTTTCCCTGAAATATATACAGACACGAAATACACACCGGTTTCGTATGAAGAAGTGTTGATACTATGTTTAAACGATGCGCTTGCTGCTTTATCTTTGCTGCTATAAACAGTTTTGCCTAATATATCTTTTAGTTCAATTACAACATCTGCTGTTCCCGGAATATCAAATGTAATATTTACATTATCCTTAGCAGGATTTGGGAAAATATTAATAGCATTTGAAAAATCGTTGTTGTCAAAAACGCCTGATGTGGAAATTACGGTTACTTGCTGCGTAACGGTTCCTGAACATCCATTAGAATCTACAAACGTATAAGTTATAGTATGAGTTCCAACTCCTGCCGTTGCAGGGTCGAATATATTTCCTCCAACTCCAGGTCCACTAAATGTTCCTCCGGCAGGATAACCAATCATTGTAACTCCTCCGCTAAAGCTTGCCAAATCATAAATATTGTTAAGCCCGCTAATAGAACCTGATGCTGTTCCAATAAAGGCGGTTGCTGTAGCACTCGGACTTACACAATTGCTGATATTATGCTCAATTTCCCAGTCGTAGAAATAGTAGTAAAATGCGCTTCCGGCAGATGAACCGGTGATACTTGCCACGCCATTTAAGGTATATGGATAGGTAACGCCCGATGAATTTCTAAACAAACTTCCACCCGATGTTAAAGCTAATTGAAAATTATTCCCCTGTGGTACATTAAAATTGAGTGTAACACGACTTGCTCCTGCAGGTAAATTTACACTCATATTTGACATCATAGTACCGGTACTGCTTCTTAATTCAATATTTCTAACACCTGCAACATCTGCATACACTAAAACTGAAACGATTTTTATAGGCTGAGAAGTATTAAAGATCAAATACTGTCCGTTATTATAGGCTCCTGTTCCAATGGAATTATTTACAGGACCAAGGTTAGAGCTTGTTGCATAACTTTCTGTATTTTGTACAATATAGTTAGTTGTTGTTGTAAGAGTTGGTGTATTAAAAGTATTTCCGGTATGCAGCAATGTGCCCGATGTATTATACCATTTAATTGTTCCGCTGCCACTGGCTGTTAATGTTGCCGATTGTCCGGGGCAAATTGTATCGTGTTGTACAATTGGTATAGATGGCTGAGGTAATTGTGTAACAACAAAAGGTTGCGAGGTAGCAGTACCACAAAAACTATTTACGGTTACAGTATAGTTTCCGGGTTGACTTACCGTAATACTTTGAGTAGTGGCTCCGTTGCTCCATAAAAAACTGGTTCCTGCACTTGCCGTAAGTGTAATGCTATCGCCAACGCAAAGTTGTGATGAACGATTAGCCGTGATGGTTGCCACCGGATTTCCCGGAGGATTTTGCTGTGTTAATGTAAACGGTACTGCTGTGTAATTGTTGTTTTCGTTTGATTCAAGAAAAAAACCAAGAGGATCTACTTCTACTACAATCCAATATTGCCCGTTACATAATCCGGGTGGTAAATTAATCCACATGCCATCTAAACTTTCGCTGTAAACATCTGTCCAACCGGAAGAAATACCTTGCTCAACTACTGAACACCCGTAAGCACCTCCACCTAAACCCCAATTAGGGAAATCGCTGTTTAATAAAATATTCCCTTGTCCATATACGGTATTGTTATCGCGACAATGACCATAATAGGTAGAACCTGTATTAGTTCCGCACTGGCCATAATCCATTAAGCAAAATCCAAGTTTAGAACCCGTACCAACAATTGGCCAGTTTAATGGATGTGGATCTCCGTTATTAATTCTCAAAGTAAATACTCCCCAATCATCCACATGATTGTGTCCATGTCCGGGATGATACGTCATAGCACCTGCCCAGCGATCGTAAAAGGTCATGATATTACCATTTTTATGATATACTCTTTGTTTAATTAACTGACGCGGAATTGAGCCATCAGGGCAATTTCCGGGAGCTGTGGTAGATTGAAAAGTATCTGTTCCGCACACATAAAAATCTGTTCCACGAACGGTTAATGGGCCAAATCCAATATTTGGAGTAGAGCCTGTTAACCTTAATCTACCATCATTTCCATTACAGGGAGGATTACACACTTGCGGATACTCATCAGGACCTCCTGCATAATTGGTAATTCCTTGCCATGAAATGGTAATATCCGGCAACAAATCGCAATTATTTGAACCATCTGCACAAACGCACGATGTGGCATTTGTTGTGCTACATTGAGCAATAGCAGCAAATGATGATAAAATTGCGAAAAAAGAAAGTAGAATTTTCTTCATAGGCTGAATTTTGAAGGATTATTAGCTTTTTATAGTAAGCTAATATATAACAATTCTCAAATAAAACAAATAAATCGGATTAAAATGAGATTGAACGCAGCAATGCTTCCATTTCGCGCATCAATTCGCGCTTATCGAAATTAGGACAGAATAAAAAAGCGTCAACACATACTATACGTTGGTTTTTCTCATCTATAAAATTGTAGTTTATAAAAGGTCCTCCCATGGGATATTTTTCCATATTCCATAAACCTTTAATACTATGTATATAATTTCCTTTATAAGTGAAAATTTTACTTAATGGGGGGTAAGGCTGATAAACTTTCATGTATGAGCCCTCAATTGGGCCTAATACATATTGCTTACTTACTGAATCTCTTAACTCAATCAAATACGCCTGCTCTATTTGTTTTTCGCTGGTGTATGGTATGTAATATATTAACATGTTTTTTAATATTTCATGCAATTTTCCTCCCTGTGTTTTTTGAAGTTCTTGTTTTAGCCAAACAAAGCCGGTTGTATCAGCAATTGCATAAAATCCTTTTGGAATTATCATGTTTATCAAATGCTTTTGAGCAATTCTTTTTTCCAACACTTTATCGCTTAATTTGCCTTGCGCGATTTCTAAACGCTTTAACTCTTCTTCTTGAAAATAATTTAAAATAGATTCTTTATTCTTAGAAATAATTTGTGCCAAAGCTCTTTCGTTCCTTGCACTTATGCTTAGCACAAGCTGACCTCTGGCCCACACGTCTTTTTTAACGGTAAAGATCGACTTTGATGTGCTGTCAATTTCTACCCACAAAACGCTTCTGTGGCGTTCTACAACATTAGTAAAGCCGCTTTTAGTAACCCTAAAAACTCTAAATACCGATTCGTCCTGAGGCAAACCGTAAACCGACTGATTAAACAATTCTTTTAAGGAATCGCCTGCCGGAGACTGCCATATAGCATTATTGGCTACTAAAATAATTTCTCCGGGCTTGCCTGTCATTTCAGGTAAAAAACCGCCCTCTTCTTTGCAGGAAAACAATGTTGTAACAACAAATAAAAGTATAAGATATCTGTTAACCATTAAGAATGATTTTGATTTTATCTCCGGCCTTTATACTGCTTTTGGGAGTAAGATTATTCCACTTCATAATATCTTCAACAGTTACGCCTTCATATCGTTTGGAAATATTCCACAGCGTGTCTCCTGCTTTTACGGTATGATAAATTACCTTACCTTTTTCTGCAGGTGCTGAAACTGCTTTGTTTTCAGTTGTAGCAGCAGGAGTCTTTGCCGTAACAATATTATCCGGTTGTTTTGATGCGCTTTGCTCTTCGGCATAAATAATCAATTTTTGTCCTTTATACAATGCATTGCTTTTTAACTTATTCCAGTTTTTTATATCTTTTACTGATACATTGTATTTTCGTGCAACAACGCTTAAGTGCTCCCCGCTTTTAACAACATGGATCTTTTTTACTTCCTGCCTGGTTATTACAGGCCCGGAAGCACTTTCAGAAGCAATAACAGGCTGCTGATTAATAGCATAAATAGCTCCTTCGTTTGATACAAAAAGACCAATATGGGGCTTTGGCAAACGCAAGGTATAATATGTGTCGCCACCACTATATGGTATTATTCCTCTTTTAAACTCGGGGTTTAAAAAAGATATCTCTTCGGCAGATATGTTCAATGCCTGCGACAATTGCTGAAAAGTAACGGTACTTTTAATTGTTACTGTATCTAAATCATTATGATAATATTTTGGGGGCGTTAAATACAAGTTATGCTCTGCTGCATGATTCATAACATAATTAACTGCTATAAAAGCAGGTACATATCCGTTGGTTTCGGCCGGTAAATAAGGGCGAAGTTCCCAGTAATTGGTTTTTCCTCCTGAGCGTCTGATGGCTTTATTAATAGTTCCGGGACCGGCATTATAGGCTGCCAAAGCCAAATGCCAGTCGCCAAACATTCCATATAATATTTTTAAATATTGGCAGGCTGCTTCAGTTGAACGGTATGGGTCGCAACGCTCATCAACATACGATGTTATATTCAGGTTCATATATTTTCCGGTTCCATACATAAATTGCCACAAGCCCATTGCTCCTGAGCGTGATTTTGCCTGAGGATTTAATGCCGATTCTACGATGGCAAGATATTTTAATTCTAAGGGTAAGTCATATTTATCAAGCATTTCTTCAAAAAGCGGAAAATACAATTCTGCCAATCCCAGCATACGTGAAACCTGCTCTCTTTTTCTTACCGCATAAAGTTCAATGTATCTTCTTACTTCATCATTATACTCTAATTTAATGGGCGATTTTGCATTAAGCTTTGCTATTCTGGCTTCATAAACCAAATCGCTGTAGCGAGGCACCGAATCCGGAGGAAAATTATATTTATTACCAACTGTTTTTTTGAACTGCCGGGTAGAGGTATTGTCAAATATTTTAAGCGTAACCAAACTGTCTAATGCAGCAGCAACCGGGTCGTCTTTAAAATCAAACACCGGGCTTTGTCCTAAAACTGGCAAATAAAGTAATATAGTGGCTAATGCCGATATTATTCCGCTTACAATACTTTTCATAATACAGGAAGCACAAATATACTAAGGGCTTTTATACCAAAGCAGATATGTACAAAAACTATTAAGCTAAACTTTGTTAATAAAACAGAAAGTTCAACTGTATATTTTATCGCTTATATACATTTTTAGCTATGGGCTATTTTAAAAAACTGCTAATTTTATAGTACACTAATTTACATTTGCCATTAGCCCAAAAAACCTAAAACCTTGTTTTTCTAAAACTTAACAAAATCACAAGCACATTATAATGGATTTATAAGTGAATACCTATTAAAAAAACGTATTATTATCTAAAGAATTTTGCGAGAATGTTTTGCGGGTTAAAAAGTTTTATTAACTTCGCAACCCCAAATTGTTGAAAACTAAATTAAAATAAATATTTATGTACGCTATTGTTGACATTGCAGGGTTGCAATATAAAGTAGAGGCTAACAAGAAAGTTTATGTTAACCGTTTAGAAGGAACTGAAGGAGCAAAAGTAGAATTTGACAAGGTATTACTTGTTGATAATGACGGTAAAGTGGCAGTAGGTTCTCCGGTAGTTTCAAATGCAAAAGTAACAGCAAAAATTGTTAAACACTTAAAAGGCGATAAAGTAGCTGTATTTAAGAAAAAGAGAAGAAAAGGCTATCAAAAGTGGAATAACCACCGTCAGCGCCTTACTCAAATTGAAATTGAATCTATTAAAGCATAATAATTAAAAAAACACTGAACCATGGCACACAAGAAAGGCGAAGGCAGTTCACGTAACGGTCGCGAGTCACACAGCAAACGTTTAGGCGTTAAAATATATGGCGGTCAATTAGCTATTGCAGGAAATATTATTGTTCGCCAAAGAGGAACCCAACACAATCCCGGTAAAAATGTAGGTATTGGTAAAGACCATACCTTATTTGCTCTTACCAATGGTATTGTAAAATTCTCTAAGAAAAGAAACGGAAAATCATTTGTATCGGTAGAAGAAATTGCTAACGCATAACAGGTGTATTCATAATTTAAAAAAATCCCGACCTGTTCGGGATTTTTTTTTGTCTTTGTCTCAAAATTTCTATCATATTCCTATTTTTGAAATCTTTTTATACAAAACACCATGCTTCAAGTAAATTACATTCGCGAAAACACTCAGGACGTTATTGAACGTCTTGCCAAAAAACATTTTGACGGCAGCAAAATTATCCCTGAAATTATTGAGTGGGACAATGCACGTAAGCAAACCCAAACCGAATTAGACAGCATTCTGGCAGAATCCAACAACATTGCCAAACAAGTAGGGCAATTGATGAAAGAGGGGAAAAAAGCTGAAGCAGAAGATTTAAAAAACAAATCAGCAGCCTTAAAAGAAAGTGCCAAAGTACTGGAAGCAAAAATGGCAGAAGCGGAAGAAAAAATAAAACAACTTTTGTATCAGGTTCCAAACCTTCCTCATGCCAGTGTTCCCAAAGGAAAAACTCCTGAAGAAAATGAAATTGTTTATCAGGAAGGAGAAATACCAACCTTACATAAAGATGCCAAGCCACACTGGGAATTAGCTAAACAATATGATTTGATAGATTTTGAGCTGGGTGTAAAAATTACCGGAGCCGGATTTCCGGTTTACAAAGGCAAAGGAGCCAAATTACAACGCGCCTTAATTAATTTCTTTTTGGAAGAAGCCACCAATGCCGGATACATGGAGTTTCAGCCCCCACACATGGTAAACGAAGCTTCGGGCTATGGAACCGGTCAGCTGCCCGATAAAGAAGGGCAAATGTATCATGTGGGAATTGACAATTTGTATTTAATCCCTACTGCGGAAGTTCCGGTAACAAACTTTCACCGTGATATGATTTATAAAGCGGATGATTTCCCTATTAAACAAACCGCTTATACCCCTTGTTTTAGAAGAGAAGCCGGTTCTTATGGAAAAGATGTGCGCGGGTTAAATCGTTTACATCAGTTTGATAAAGTTGAAATTGTTCAAATTCAACATCCTGACAAATCATACGATACCTTAAACGAAATGGTAGAATATGTAAAAACGCTTTTGAGAAAACTGGAATTGCCTTATCGTGTTTTAAGACTTTGCGGTGGCGATATGAGTTTTTCATCGGCACTTACTTACGATATGGAAGTATATTCTACCGCTCAGCAAAAATGGCTGGAAGTAAGCTCAATATCCAACTTTGAAACCTTTCAGGCAAATCGCTTAAAACTACGTTTTAAAGACACTGACGGTAAAACCAAACTGGCACATACCCTTAACGGAAGTGCATTAGCATTGCCCCGAATTGTAGCGTCTATTATGGAAAACCACCAAACACCCGAAGGCATAAGAATACCAAAAGCTTTACAAAAGTTTACCGGATTTGATATGATTAACTAAACCCACAAAATAGATTTTTATGTACGGAGCATATAAAGATTTTCTTCAAAAAGAATTACAAAACATACAGGATGCAGGCTTATTTAAACGCGAACGCATATTAGCCTCTGAACAAGGAGCTGTAGTAAAATTAGTAGATGGAAAAGAAGTAATTATTTTTTGTGCCAACAATTATTTAGGCCTTTCATCACATCCCAAATTAATTGAAGCTGCTCATAAAACCCTTGATAACAGAGGATATGGCATGTCATCCGTGCGTTTTATTTGCGGAACACAAGATATTCACAAAGAACTGGAAGCCAAAATAGCCAAGTTTTTAGGACAAGAAGACACCATTTTATACGCTGCGTGTTTTGATGCAAACGGAGGAGTTTTTGAACCATTATTTGGAGAAGAAGACGCGATAATTTCAGATGAATTAAACCACGCCTCCATTATTGACGGTGTTCGCTTGTGTAAAGCACAACGTTATCGTTATAAAAACTGCGACATGAACGATCTAGAAGAGCAGTTGAAAAAAGCACAGGCACAACGTTTCCGCATTATTGTTACCGATGGCGTATTTTCTATGGATGGTTTTGTAGCGCCATTAGATAAAATTTGTGATTTAGCCGAAAAGTACAACGCTTTGGTAATGGTGGACGAAAGCCATGCTACAGGATTTATCGGGAAAACCGGGCGTGGTACGGTTGAGCTCAAAAACGTAATGCATCGCGTAGATATAATTACCGGCACCCTTGGAAAGGCTTTAGGTGGCGCTATGGGCGGATTTACCACCGGCAAAAAAGAAATTATTGAAATGCTGCGCCAACGTTCTCGCCCTTATTTATTCTCTAATTCGCTTGCTCCACATATTGTAGGCGCTTCAATTGCTGTGTTTGACATGCTGAGCGAAACAACCGAATTGCGCGATAAATTAGAGTGGAATGTAAATTACTTTAAGCAAGGAATTAAAAAAGCAGGATTGGAAATAAAAGATGGCGAATCTGCAATTGTTCCGGTTATGCTTTATGATGCAAAACTATCGCAAGATTTTGCCGACAGGTTATTACAAGAGGGAATTTACGTAATCGGGTTCTTTTACCCTGTTGTACCTAAAGAGCAAGCGCGTATTCGTGTACAACTATCTGCAGCTCACGAAAAAGAACACTTAGACAAAGCTATCGCTGCATTTGAAAAAGTTGGAAAAGAATTAGGAGTAATTAAATAATCAGAAACCTTTTTACATGCTTTTTTGTTATAAAAGCATGTCTCCAAAATTTCAGAAAATATTTTTTATAACGCTGATAGCAATTATCAGCGTTTTGTTTTTACTGTCTGACAATGAGCGAAAGATAAATCCCGAAAAAGTTCGTTTTAAAACCACCGAATCGGCAGAATTACGATTTAAAAATTTGCGCTCCTATTATTACAACGTTCAAAATTTTGAGTCATCATACCAAGATGTGTATCGCTTTAGAAATGCGCATGTATATAAAGAAGGAGAAAACGGTATTCATTTTATTATTATCAATCATTGGATAGAAGATGAGGCGTTTATAATCCCCGAATTTTTTGGTGAGATAAAAACATATGATACGCTTGCCATTAAATGGAGAACAGGAAATTTTACCTACGAAAAAGGAGATTTAGAAAAAGCCTGGCAGTTTGCTGCTCATATTTATATGACAATCATAAATAAAGATTCATTGTGTTTTTATAATCAAACAAAAAACGAATGGGAGCCATTATTAGCGCATCCTAATGAACAAACACAAAGTAAAATTGTGTTAAGCGATTATTTTACACTCGTAAGTAAATACTAATTGTTGTTTAACCAATAATTAATATACTTACATTCGGGATCGTATAGCTCTTGTTGCTTTTTAATATTGAACTTTCTAAATGGCCGAGGGTCGTTGCCTACTCCTGCAATATATGCCCAATTACCCCAATTAGACGATACATCATAATCCAACAATTGCATTTCGAAATAAGCTGCACCCCAACGCCAATCAATCCCTAAATCATGAATTAAATAGCTTGCTACGTTTTGTCGGCCTCTGTTGCTCATAAATCCGATGTGTTTTAGCTCTATCATATTAGCATTTACAAATGGCTCAGGAGTTTCTCCATTCATCCATTGTTTAAACAATAATTCATTTTGGTTAAATATCATTGATTTATTTCTTATTCCTTCTTTTAGAAAGAATAGCCTACCATGTTTTATCATTTGATAGCGAAAAAAATCTCTCCACAGCAGCTCAAACCAAAACCAATAGGTTGAATCGTTGGCGCCATAGTGTTTTTCATACTCTCGTAAATACTTTAAAATAGTTTGTGGCGAAATTACTCCTAAGGCTAACCATGGCGAAAAATGCGAAGAAAAATCAGTTCCCAATAGCTCATTGCGTGTTTCTTTATACTTTTCAACCAGCTTTGATTCGAAAAAATAATACTTTAATCTTTTTATTGCGGCATTTTCTCCAGCTTCAATAATTAAGCTGGTGTTTTCAATTTTAACTTCATCGGATGTAATGCCTGAAGATGTAATAAACTTAGGCAGCAAGTCGGAAATAAAAAGTTGTTCAGAATAATGCTTTTCTATTTTATGGCGAAAATCAGTAAATACAGACGGAACTTGTTCCGGGGTTATTGGCAAATGCTCAGGAGCTATTAAAAAATTATCGCTTAACACAATTAATTTTAAACCTGATTGTTGTAGCCTCCTTACATCATCTTCTTCTTCATACCCCGGCTCGTAATTGGTAATAATGGTTTTTATTTGAGTTTTAGAGGCAACTTCTTTTAATGTTTCAACAATGTTTCTATTTTTAATGTATAAATCTCCTTCCAATGCTCTTATTTCTTTTTGCAGCGATTTAAGATTTTCCAGTATCCATGCTTTTCGATTTTCGCCACAGCGTGGCAAATTAGCAAATGATGTGTGTGTTAAACGCTCATCTAAAACATAAACAGGCAAAACCTCTATCTTATTTACAGCTGCATAATGCAAGCAACGATTGTCGTTTAATCGCAAATTATTCCTAAACCATAGAATTGCTTTAGCCGCCATGATTTAATTTATTTTTACGACACTTATCACTGCAATATTTTACTTCATCCCATACTTTTTCCCATTTTTTTCGCCAGGTAAAAGGCCTTTTACACACCAAGCATATTTTTTGAGGCAAATAACTTTTATTGGCTTTCATTGTAATACTAAAAATTTAAAACCATGCCTATGCCATTTGTAGATGGACTTAAAAGTGGAAGTTTTTTTACCGAATGTTGATGATGTAAGCCATACATAATGGCATCAAACAAAAACAAAAATGAGCCTTGAACGATAATACTTTGCCCCCAGCCTTTCCAGCGTTCGTTGTTTTGCGATACGTATTTAGAACGGTCGTACATCCAAAATCCTGCAGTAATGTAGGCAACATCTAAAGCGGTGTTGAATAAAAATATTTTTTCAGTAAAATTTTGTTCTTTGATTACATCTGCCCAAAGCAAACTTTGTTCAGGCTGCTTAAGTGCCATAAATAAACCCGGTGCTGCCAATACCAGGTTTACTGTATTCCACATGGCATTCATTTGCCAGAATTTTTTTTGATACAAATTATTATTGTTTACAGAAAGAGCTACACCTGATGCAATATTTATTATAGCCCATGATCCAAGCACAGACATGCCGTATTTATTAATGTTTAAACGCTGTTGTTCAAACATTATTTGCTCTTGAGCAACAACCTGAAAACTCAAAAATGCAAAACAAACCAAAATAAATTTTTTATACATTTTGTAGAGCATCTTTATACGTTTTTAAAACACGCTCGCGCGCTGTTTTATGGTCAATTATGGGTTTAGGATAAGCCGAAGTTCCATATTCAGGCACCCATTTTTTAATATATTTTAATTCTTTATCAAATTTTTCGGTTTGCAGAGCGGGGTTAAACACTCTGAAATAAGGAGCTGCATCAACTCCGCATCCGGCAGCCCATTGCCACCCACCCACATTCGAAGCCAATTCGAAGTCTAAAAGCTTTTTGGCAAAATAGGCCTCTCCCCAGCGCCAATCAATTAATAAATGCTTGGTTAAAAAGCTGGCAACAATCATTCTTACACGGTTGTGCATAAAACCGGTGGCATTTAATTCGCGCATACCGGCATCTACTATGGGATAACCTGTTTTGCCTTCGCACCAGGCCTTAAATTCTTTTTCGTTGTTTAACCATTGAATTTTATCATATTCGGGTTTAAAGGCCTTGTTTACCGTATGCGGAAAATGAAAAAGAATCATTTGATAGAAATCGCGCCAAATCAACTCATTTAAGTATTTTTCATTTAAGTCTTTGGCTGTTTTTGTAAGTTCTCTAATGCTGATGGTTCCAAAACGTAAATGAACACTCAGACGCGTTGTACCTTTTATTGCGGGAATATCGCGCGTAGCATGATAGCTTTTAATTACTTCAATCGGGATTGATTTTTCAGGAAATTTTATGCCGGAAGGCTTAAAGGCTATCTCCTCTAAACTTATTACATTTTCAGGTTTGGTTTTATATAAATTTCCGAGATACTTTTCTGTAGGATACTGCTTTAGATAAAAATCGTTAAGTTTTGCTTTCCATTTTTTGGAGTATGGCGTGTAAACGGTATAAGGCTTACCATCATCTTTCAGCAATTCGTTTTTTTCGAATATTACATGGTCTTTATAGCCCTTGAAAGGGATGTATTTTGAAGCAAGAAAATCAAAAACGGCCTTGTCTCTTTGTTGTGCATACGGCTCGTAATCGCGATTGCAATACACTTCCTTTACAGGATACTTTTCTAAAATTTCTTTCCAAACAACCTCTGGCTTTCCATAAAAAACATTTAGAGTAGTACCATAATTTTCGTACTGTTGCTTTAGTTCAGTTATGTAGTAATGAATAAACTCCACACGGGCATCGGCTTTATCATCCAATTTCTCTAATATATTTCGGTCGAAAATAAAAATTGGCAATACAGGATGTTTGCTCTTAAGGGCATGATACAATCCTGCATTATCGTGTATGCGTAAATCTCTGCGATGCCAAAAAATTGTAATTTGTATCATTAAAAATGAATATTTTCAAGCTTTTTATCGGGTTTTGCATAGCTGAGTCTTGCAATTTTTTCTGTTTTTAGATAAGCATCTAATCCGCTTCCTGTAATTATTTTTGCTTGATTTAAATCAACAAATCCGTCTTTTTTAATGATTTCTTTTGCTAAAATTACTTGTTGAATAGAGGCTAAAATTAATGTTGTACCATTAATTTTAAAGAAGTGTTCTTCTTCTTTCCTTAATCCTATTTTTAAAGGGCTTTCGTTAACGTAGGGGGCAAAAAAATCGTTTGCAACAAAGGGTGTAAGACCAACTGCATCAAATTCAGATATATTTTCGGGGTAACGAGCACTTGTTTGGTGTGCTTTTTTATATATTTCTTCTGTTATATGATTAAGTGTAAAAAAAGAGGTGTCTTTAATATTTTTTAAGCTATGATTACCGCCAATTTCAGATTCAGGCCTAAACAAAACTCCAATTAAAGGAGGATTGGCTCCCACATGAAAAATTTGAGAAAAAATGGCAAGATTAAAATTGCCGTTTTTGTTTTTTGTTCCAAGCAATGTAATGCTTTTAAACCCTGTAATACTGTTAATAAAATTTGCTCTGTAATTTTTATCAAAAGCAAGAATATCGTTATTAGAAATTTTCACGCATTTGTAACAATCTCTAAACGATATTTGTTCAATTTTTTTATTAATTAATTTTTTGATTTAGCACTTTAAATTCTGTTCTTCTGTTTTGAGCGTGTTGTTCTTCTGTGCACTCAACTCCATCGGAACAATAATTTATCAATTTACTTTCGCCCATTCCTACTCCGGAAATACGATTTTTGTCAATACCTTTAGAAATTATATAATCAACCGCTGATTTGGCTCTTTTTTTAGAAAGTTCTAAATTAAATTCAGCACTGGAACGGGAATCGGTATGAGATGAAAGTTCGATATATATATTCGGGTTTTCTTTCATGATATTAACTACTTTATCGAGAATAGTGGCAGCTTGAGAGGTAATATTCCATTTACCGTAATCGTAGTAAATGTTTTCGATAACAATAATTGATTCTTTTTTGTTTTCTTTTATGTCTTTGATTTTAAGCCATGGGTCTTCTACAAATATTTCGGTTAGAGAAATTCTGTCTTCGGGCAATAATTCATATTTATAAAAATTTTTATCAAATATGAAGGTTCTTATAATATTCCCTTTTTCGTTGGCTATATATATTTTTTTGATGTTGGCAGGGGCGTCTTCTTCGTTTATTATTATCATATAGCTTTTATCAGAAGGAAGATTTACAAACTTAAAATTTCCAAATGCATCGGTGGTTGTTTTCTCAATTATTTTACCTTTATTATCAATTAAAGAAACAGTAATTTGAGAAATAGGCGTTTGATTTTTATCGTCTGCTAAAAGTTTTCCCTTAAATTCTATTTTTATGGAGGTATCTTCTTCTTCTAACACTCTGAGGGAGTTGTTTTCGGCTCGTAATATTTGATATTTAAAGGTTCCTTTATTATCCGCATTAAGCACTTTAACGGTTTTTCCTTTACTATCGGTAATAATAACTTTGGTATTTAGTGCTAATTTGGTGTCTTTTTCATCGAGTTTAATCATGTAATTTTTTTCGGGATCGAGGTGTGTAAATTTAAAGCCTCCATAATTATCGGTTTTCGCTTTAGCTAAAATGTTTCCGTTTTCATCAACAAGTTCAATGTTTTGATTAACTAAGGGTTTTGAGGGATTTTCGCCATAAAGAATACTTCCTGTAATCATTATTCGGGTGTCGTCTTCTATTTGATTAGATGATGATTCATTTAGTGGCATGTTATAAAACACAAATATTCCTTTTTCGTCAGTTGTGGTTTTTTTTCGGATTTGGTTGTTGTAATCTGCCAGATAAATTTTTTTATACGATTCAAAGGGGCTGTCTTGCTCGGTTGTTGTTAAAAGATAATTATTGTCGTTGGGTAGTTGTGAAAATTTAAAGAAGCCATTTTTATCGGTTGTTGCTTGTTGCACAACTGTTCCATTGGGTGTAATTAAGAGTAATTTTACGTTTGCTGCTCCATCGTTTATATTTTCACTTAGAAGAATTTTTCCTCTAAAGGTGTTTTTTGAATAGGAAATGTTAATGGCATAAATATCGTCATTACTTTTCCCTTCTTTTCTGTTAGAGCTAAAAAAGCCGCTTGTTTCGTTATTGTTTAAAGTAATGCCAAAGTCGTCAAAGTTGCTATTTAATGTTTGGCCTGCATTTATGGGCTTGCTCCATTGGATATTTTCCGGCTCAGCAAAAAATATATCTAAGCCTCCTAAACCAATGTGTCCGTTGCTTGAAAAATATAAAACTCCGCTTGATGAAATATAAGGATATACTTCATTTGCCGCTGTGTTTATATTTATTCCTAAATTTTGAGGTTTAGACCATCCTTTATCGGTTTTATAGGATACATATAAATCAAATTCGCCATAAGAGTCTGGCATATTAGCAGCAAAAACCATTGTTTTTCCATCGGGAGAAAGAGCAGGGTGTAAACAAGAATAATCATCGGAATTGTGTTCAAAAGGTGTAATGTTAAACCAGCTGTATCCTTTGTTTTCGGCAAAATATATTTTTCCGGAGTATTTTGTTGCTTTAGGATTTTTAGTGCTTTTACCAATACTGTTAAAAGCGGCATATGTGTATTTTTCGTTAAAACTGATAGGGCCTGTATATAAAGCATGGTTTAGTTCGGGAGCAAATATTTTTGGTAAATTAAACCATAAACTGTCGTTTGAATTTTTAGGTTTTTCTGATAAGTAAATTTTGGTTTCTTTATTGGCAATTTTGGTAATTGTATTATAATTATAATTTATAGGATTATCAGAACAAAAAATTAAGCCTTTAGGGTGTATAACGGGTGAAAATTCGTTGTATTCGGTATTGATTGATTTTACTTCTGTAATGGTAAAAATTTTTTCTTCTTGAAATAAGGTGTTCGTAAGTTCCTTGCATATTTTAAGAAACAATTCGGCCTTTTTATCTGTGGGATTTTGTTTGCTATATGCCTTAAATTGCTTTTGGGCTTCTTTAATTTTTCCTAATGATAATAATACTTCTCCGTATTCTAAATAAATTTCAGGATTTAGATTATTTTCTTTAACAATTTCGCTGAAATAGTATTCTGCTTCATTAAAATTTCTTGTTTTGTATAATGCTTGTGCAAGTTTTTCGGTAGATTTTTGCTTGTTTTTTCCTTTTAAATCGTTTTTAAAATAGGGGATTGATTCTAGGTAATAACCTTTATCAAACAGCTGTATCCCTTTATTGTACTGAGCAAAGTTGTTATCAATCCACAAAAAGGTAGTTAAAACAAAAATTAAAAACTTTTTCATTAATCAAATTTATGATTTAAAAATATCGTGGATGAACAACGCCTTTTTGTTTTAAAGAAAAATCATATCCTAAAAATATTTCATGTGCTCCTCGTCCAACTCTTCCTATTTTATTTACTCCCATATCGTAAGCATATCCAACTCTAAATTTTTCGGTTACGTATGCTTGTGTTAATAAAACAAACGCATTTTCAGGTCGAATAGAAAAGCCCACCCAAAACTGTTTATTAAACATAAAATTGCAATTTAAATCTGCGTTTACGGGTGCATTATTTACCTGTCGCAACAAGATTGAAGGTTGTATGGCAAAAGATTTTGTAAACTCAAATGTGTATCCTAGCGATAAAAACGAATGTGAGCTAAGGTACTGATTGCTCACTGTTTGTTTGTATAGATCGCTGGTTTTGAGTGTGTTTGTTAAATGATTAATGGCTAAACCGGCAAAAAACTTATCGGTATAATAATATATGCCAAAATCGGCATTAAAGGCAGTAGATTGAATAACTCCTTGATTGGCATAAACATCGGTTTGATCTTTGTATTCTATTTTATTAGTATCAAAACGGTAATTATAAGCTCCTATTCGAAGCCCAAATGCTAAATTACTTTTTTTAAAGGGTAGTTTATAAGAGTAAGTTCCTAATATTCCTGTGGTACTTTTTGGCCCAATTTGATCGTTGATAATTTGCAAGCCGGCTCCTGCTCTTAATGCAATTGGCGAATTAACGCTAAACATGGCTGTTTTTGGTGCCCCGGGTATAGCTATCCATTGATTGCGGTTTATTAAAAAGGTGCTAACGGCATCTCTTGATCCTGCATAAGCAGGATTTATGACAAAATGATTTACCATGTATTGGCTAAAAAGTGCATCTTGCTGTGCAAAATTTGGGGTACACAACAGTAAAAAAATTATCTGCAAAAGAGATTTTGGGGCAATATGTATTACTTTATTAAACAAACTATGGTATTCGTTTAAGTTTCGCCAATTTATTTCTCATTTCTTCACGCTTTGCAGGCATTTTTGTGTTATCGTAATTATAATAATTTCCTAAAATTTGTAGGCGTACATGCTTGTTGTTTCTAATATATTCTACAGCCGGAGTAGAAGCTAAATCGTCTTTGCCGTCTTCCCTTTGTTCAATCATTGCACCATCGGGGTCGTTAGGAATAGCTTTCCATGTTACGGTTTTAGGGCTATTTCCTTTTCTGTATTCAGCAATTGACTTCATTCCATAAGATGGCGAAAGTTGAATTTGAATAGTATAATCTTTATTATTAAATCGGTATGACTCTATGTCGCCAATTTTGCTTGGGGCTTCGGCAGTAAATCCTGCACCAAAAACTTTTTCAACGTCAGAAACCGAAATAGGGGCGGTTTGTTTGTTTTGTGCTAATAAAAATAAATTGCTTACTAGCATTACTACTAAAATTGCTTTTGTTTTCATAATTTTATATTTATTATTTGGTTAATTCTACCCATCCTTTAAATTGCATGTTGGGAATATTTATCAGGTAAAAATAAGTTCCGTTAACTAATGGTTCTCCTGTTAGGTTCCACCTTCCGTCCCACACTTTGCTTTGATTATCATATCCTTGTGAGCTCCAAACAATATTTCCCCAACGATTATAAATGTAAACAGAGTTTTCCGGATAAAACTCTATACCGTCTATAATCCATATATCATTAACTCCATCGCCATTGGGACTAAAGCCGGAATAAATTTTTAATTTGCAAGCGCCTTCGTATTCTATGCCAATATTTATGGTGTCTTTTTGAATACGATTATAAAAATCGCTAACCGTAACAATATAATTGCCGGGTTTAAGATTAAAGATCGAATCTATGCTATCACTTATATTGGGCAAAATTATATTTCCGGAATCAACCGATATGTATTCATATTGATAAGAAAAAGGGGGCACACCGCCTTCTGTTATTACTTTTAACGAGCCATTATCAGCTCCATTACAAGTTGAATTGGTTTTATTAACTGTAATTGTAAATGCCCTTGCAGATGAAAAAGGCTGATGAAAACCTTGTGTTAAGTAGGTGTTTGAATTATTTATAGTTAAAATAACTGCTTCTCCGGCTGAGGCAGAAATGCTACCATCGGTAAATGAATAAAAGCCTCCGGCACTTCCCACCAGTACAGGGCTTAGCTGAACTTGGGCATTTGCTACAAAGTTTAAAAAACTAATAATGTATATTATATAAAATAAAATACGAATCATGCTTTATTTTTTTTCTAAAGCTTCTATGCGTTTTATTAATGCTTCGATGGTTTTTTGTTGTGCTTCTATTTGTGCTTGCTGCTCTTTAATTGCATTAACGTAAGCTACTAATATAGCATGCATATTAAAATTAAGGTACCCATCTTTATCTACTCCCACGGTTTCAGGGAATATCTTTTGTACTTGTTGAGCGCTAAATCCAACATTTTCTTTTTTTAACACTTCTTCTTCAAAAACCCTTTCTCCAGAATTATTATAATAATAAACAATAGGATTAAGTGCTAAAATTTCCTTTAATCCTTTGGTATAAGCACCTTTAATCGTTTTTAATCGTTCATCAGATGGAATTGTCCATGTGTTGGAGGAGGGTTTTCTCCCTTGGTCTAAGCCAAGCTCAAATAGTCCTCCTGGGGTATTTGTACCTATACCAACCAAACCACCGGAAGGAGGAACAATAATTGCATAATTATATGAACCTCCCCCTGCCGCTGCTCTTATCCCAATATTAGTACCAGTTCCATTTATAGCCTCAAAACTACCCGCTCTTTTATCTCCATTTCCTGTTCCTCTTGCAATAGCATAAATTCCAAAGGTTGTAGCGGTAGAATTTGTATTATTATCAAAATAAGCGGTTCTTAATTCTGTATTTGCTTCAGCATGTAATTTGAAATTAGATGTTGTAAGACCAACCATTAATCTATTTGCTATATACACATTTCCATTCTGAAAATAGCCTGCCCAGTTGGTTGTACCTCCGCTTGCGCTTGCATAAATGCCATAATTAGTAGATGCATTTTGTGCAATAGCAAATAATCCATAATTTGCAGTTCCTTGCCCATTGGCACTTACATCTAAGGCTCTTCTTTCTCCCACATTTGATGAACCCAAAACATACGATCCCAAACCAACGGTAGCTGAACTGTTGGATGAATTATTATGATTTGCTTGAATATAGGCGCCATGCGCAGATATACCTGCTGTAGAATTGTTAAAGGTTTCTATTCTTAAACCGGCATTAATACCTGTTGATATACCAT
>CALKJP010000071.1 GCA_937995645.1 uncultured Bacteroidia bacterium | reverse complement strand
TGGTTCTGAGGGTCGTGGGTTCGAATCCCATCATCCACCCAATAAAAAAGTCCCGAAAATTTCGGGACTTTTTGTTTTTTTTATTACTAAAAATCCCAACCTTATCAGTTGGGATTTTTAGTATTTGAAAAAGCAAATTTTTAATTATTTGCCGGAATACTTGCACGAATAATGTTTAATGCACCACCAGCTTTAAACCACTCTATTTGCTGAGCGTTGTAACTGTGATTCGCTTTAATTTCATCTTTACTTCCATCTGCATGGTTTAATACCAATGTTAATGGAACTCCGGGTGTGAAGCTGGTTAAGCCAATTATATCAATGGTATCGTCTTCTTGAATTTTATCATAATCATCTTTATTGGCAAAAGTTAATGCCAACATACCTTGCTTTTTAAGATTAGTTTCATGAATACGTGCAAATGATTTAACCAACACGGCACGAACTCCTAAATGACGTGGCTCCATTGCTGCATGCTCGCGTGAAGAGCCTTCGCCATAGTTTTCGTCTCCAACTACTATACTTCCAATCCCTTTGGCTTTGTATTGACGTTGTACTTTAGGTACTTCTTCATAAACTCCTGTTAATTGATTTTTAACGCTATTGGTTTTATCGTTAAAATAATTAACTGCTCCGATTAATAAATTATTTGAGATATTATCTAAATGTCCGCGGTATTTTAACCATGGTCCTGCCATTGAAATATGGTCGGTAGTACATTTACCTTTAACTTTAATTAAAAGTTTTAATCCTTTTAAATCGGTTCCTTCCCATGCGGGGAATGGTTCTAATATCTGTAAACGTTCTGATGTTGGAGATACTATAACCTCTACCTTACTTCCATCTTCAGCAGGAGCTTGGTATCCAGCATCTTCTACAGCAAAACCTTTTTTAGGTAATTCATCACCTGTTGGAGGATCTAATTTTACTTGTTCTCCTTTTTCGTTGATTAATGTATCTGTTAATGGATTAAATGTTAAATCTCCGGCAATAGCTAATGCAGTAACTAATTCAGGTGATGCTACAAAAGCATAGGTATTTGGGTTGCCATCGGCACGTTTAGCAAAGTTTCTGTTAAAGGAGTGAACAATGGTATTTTTTTCTTGCTTTTCGGCACCCATACGGTTCCACATACCAATACATGGTCCGCAGGCATTAGCAAATACTTTTGCGCCTATTTTATCAAAGGTTTCTAAGAATCCATCTCTTTCAATGGTATAACGTACTTGCTCTGAACCCGGAGTAATGGTAAATTCTGCTTTGGTTTTTAAATTTTTTTCGGATACTTGTTTGGCTAAACTAGCAGCACGAGAAATATCTTCGTATGATGAATTGGTACAAGAACCAATTAAACCTACTTCTACTTTAGTGGGCCAGCCGTTAGCAGCTGCAGCTTCTTTCATTTTTGAAATAGGAGTAGCTAAATCAGGAGTAAATGGACCATTTAAGTGTGGTTCTAATTCAGATAAATTAATTTCAATTACCTGATCGAAATATTTTTCAGGATTTGCATAAACTTCTGCATCGGCAGTTAAATGTTCTTTAACAGCATTTGCTAATTCAGCCACATCGGCTCTTCCGGTTGCTCTTAAGTATCGCTCCATGCTTTCATCATATCCAAATATAGATGTGGTTGCGCCTATTTCTGCTCCCATATTACAAATGGTTCCTTTACCTGTACAACTTAATGCCAAAGCGCCTTCTCCAAAGTATTCCACAACGGCATCGGTACCACCTTTTACAGTTAATATACCCGCAACTTTTAAGATGACATCTTTAGGAGCTGTCCATCCGTTAAGTTTTCCGGTTAGTTTAATACCAATTAATTTAGGCATTTTTAATTCCCATGCCAAACCTGCCATAACATCACATGCATCAGCACCACCTACACCAATAGCAATCATACCTAATCCACCGGCATTTACCGTGTGAGAATCGGTACCTATCATCATACCTCCCGGAAATGCATAATTTTCTAAAATTACCTGGTGAATAATACCTGCACCCGGCTTCCAAAATCCAATTCCATATTTATTTGACACTGATGCTAAGAAATCATAAACTTCTTTGCTTTCTTTGGTGGCTATTTCTAAATCTTGTTTTGCTCCAACTTGTGCTGTAATTAAGTGATCGCAATGAACGGTTGATGGAACTGCTACCTTAGGACGCCCGGATTGCATGAATTGTAGCAATGCCATTTGAGCTGTAGCATCTTGCATAGCCACTCTATCCGGAGCAAAATCAACATATGATTTTCCTCTTTCAAATACTTCTGCTTTTTGATCTTTGTGTAAGTGAGCATAAAGTATTTTTTCAGTAAGTGTAAGCGGACGACCTACTAATTTACGTGCAGCTTCTACTTTTGCAGGTAGTTCGGCATACACTTTTTTAATCATTTCGATATCGAATGCCATGATGTAAAAGAGATTTAAAAGGTTTGACGCAATTTTAGATGTGTTGCGAAGTTAATAAAAAGAAAAGAAAATAATACGTTGAAATTGTTTTTTAAATTAAATCTATTATTCTGCTTATAAAATGCAGTGCCAAAGCAGGTTTTAGGGCAATAGTAAATAATGAACCAAAAATAGCTCCCCAAAAATGGGCATCGTGATTAATAAAATCGTTTTCTTCTTTGCCTTTGTAGTAAGAATAAACCAGATAGGCTACTGCCCACAGTATTCCGGGAAAGCAAAGTACGCCATACAAACATATGCTTCGAATAGGGTCGAAAATTACGCTTGAAAATACTACTGCCGATACTGCACCCGATGCTCCTACCGAATTGTAATAACTGTGTTCTTGGTGGCGTTTATAGCTCGGTAATGCTGCAAATAAAATTCCGCCTATGTATAAAAGTATAAAATAAACAGCTCCTTTTTCCTGAAATAAAAATGCAAAGTATTCTTCAACGGCCGAGCCAAAGAAAAAAAGCACAAACATATTCATCAAAAGGTGAATCCAGTCGGCATGTATAAAGCCATGAGTGATAAAACGATGATACTGCTTATCGTATTTAATTTGATATGCATTAAACTGAAATTTGTAAAACAATTCTTGCTTGCTGAATGCAATTATAGAAATGATTACTGTAAAAATGATAATATACAAAGTCATTAACGACTTTTATTTCAGCTTTAACTTAATATTACGCTCAATTTCTGACTCTATATTGCTTATATCTTGCACCGAAACGGTTTCCAGCAATGGCTTGTGTCCTTCAGCACTAAATAATAATTCGTAAGTCCCCGGAGGTAAAATTATAATATATCTTCCTGTATTTGGATTTGGCAGATAATCGCCAAAAACATCTCCCGTTTCCGGAATTTGGGCTTGTATGCTTATATCTTTTAACGCTATTTCAGGATTTTCTGAACCAATTAAACCTTTTATAACCATAAACTTAGGTTCAACCTGATTAAATGTAATGCGATAAATATCTAAATCGCCCTTTCCTCCTTTACGCAATGAAGACATATAACCATGACGACCGGTTTCTGACATACGTAAATTCATATCATCACCGGCTGTATTTACCGGATAACCAACGTTTCTAACTTTTCCCCAAGTTCTGTTTGCATCATCATATTCGGCTTTAAAAATATCATAACCACCCATACTGGTATGTCCTTTTGAACTAAAGTATAGGGTTTTCCCATCGGAAGAGATATTCGGGAAATCTTCATCAAAAGGTGTATTAATGTTTGGTCCTAAATTTTGTGCAGGCCCCCATTTTCCATTTGGTAATTTGCGAGACACCCAAATATCAACCCCTCCAATACCTCCCGGGCGATTGCTGGCAAAAAAAATTGCATCGCCATTGTTAGTTATTGATGCAGCAATTTCGTCTTTCATGTTTATTTCTGCTGGTAATAATTCAGGCTTTTTAACTCCATTTTTTGTAATTTCAGCAATATATATTTTTCCGTTATAATCTTTGTCTTCGATAAACAAAAGCATGTGATCTCCATTGTTTGAAAGACCAATTACTTCTTGATTTCTATCTTTGGTATTGATATTTTCAATCGGTTTTGCAGGGCCAAATATTCCATCTTTTACTTTCGACATATATATATTTGACTTATATTGGCCATCTTCTTCCACTTCAGAACCTTCATCTCTGCGACTGTTAAATACTAAAAATGTTTCATCTTCTGGCACAAAAGGATAGTAATCTGCATAGTTGGAATTAATTGCAGCTCCTAAATTTTCGAAAGTAACATCTAATGGATATTTTACTAATTCCTTTGCGTTATAGCAATATTCAATTTGTTTATCTACATCCTGTATATTAGATGCATTGTATTTATCTACTTCTTTAAAACGATTATACATCCTAATTGCATCATCATACCTGCCGGCAAAATGATAGGCTCGCCCCAATAAATAATAGGTTGATGGACTTTCTACTTTTCCTGATTGGATTATACGCTCAAAGTATGATACTGCTTTGGTTTTATCAATATTGGCGTTTAAATAACAAACCCCAACACGAAATAAATATTTGTTGTTATTTGGTTCTTTTTCTAATAGCGCCAGATAATCTTCTAATGCTGATTCAAAATTGCCTTTGCTAAATTTGTCGTTGGCAATAGATTCTGTTTTACCTGTTTGTGCAAAATTGAACAACGAACAAAATAATAATACAATAAGCAATAAATAATTTCTCATATTCAACCGTTTGAATGCAAAAATAAAGATAAAAAAAGGCTATTTTGTAATTTATCTCAATGTTTTTATAAATTCAAAATAAATTAATACTCAAATAATATTCAGTTTTTATTTAATTGACCTCTAATCATTCTGTAATTTCCGGAAATATCTTTTTTTAACTCGATGTTTATAAAATTGAAATTTTTGAGCAATTCCAGCATTTCGGATGCCTGATACTGATTGATTTCAAAATACACCCATCCCTTATTGCGGAGATAATTTTGTGCTATGGTTAAAATTTTTCTATAAAAAATCAGTGCATCATTTTCAGGCACAAAAAGAGCTAAATGCGGCTCGTTTTCTAAAACATTTTTATGCATGCTTGCAGCTTCAGCATTTGTTACATAAGGAGGATTACTTACGATAATGGAAAAGTTACTGTTTAATTTCATTTGCGGTGATAAAATATCAGCTTCAATCCAATCAATCGTTAATTTGTTTATTGTGGCATTTTCTTGAGCAATTTGCAAGGCTGCCTTCGATACATCTAAAGCATACACCTTTGTTTGAGGTAAAAACTTTTTTAAACCCAAGGCGATGCATCCGCTGCCTGTACCTATGTCTATTATAGATTCGATGTTTTCAGATGGATGATTTTTAATAATCCAATCAACCAGTTCTTCTGTTTCCGGGCGCGGGATTAATACATCGGGGTTAACTTTTAATTTCATTCCCATAAAAAAGGCTTCGCCCAAAACATATTGTAAAGGGATACCTTTTTTTAATTTTTTTAAAATAAAATGAACTTTAAGCAATTCAGATTCACTGATGGTAGTTGATTTATGTAACAGGTATGCATTTCTTGAAAATTGAAAAAGATATTCCATAACATAATAAAAAATAGCTTCTGCTTCTTCCTCTCCATATAAATCGGTAAGGGTATTTACAAAATATTTTTTAATGTCGGCAATTTTATTGCTTGGAATCTGCATGCAGCAAAAATAAACTACTTTTGCAAAGCTGATGAATAAACACGAAAAATATATGCAGCGATGTATTGAGCTGGCAAAAAATGGATTAGGCAATGTTGCACCCAATCCTTTGGTTGGGGCTGTTATTGTGCACAATGATAAAATTATTGGAGAAGGCTATCATCAGCAATTTGGAAAAGCGCATGCCGAAATAAATGCCATTAACAGTGTAAAAGACAAAAGTCTGCTGAAAGAAAGCACCATTTATGTAACACTCGAACCTTGTTCGCACTATGGAAAAACGCCCCCCTGCGCAGATGCTATTGTTCAATATGGATTTAAACAAGTTGTAATCGGAAATATTGACCCATTTGAAAAAGTTGCAGGAAAGGGTATTAAAAAACTAAAAGCTTCCGGAATTGATGTTATAACATCAGTTTTGGAAAAAGAATGTTGGTTTATAAACAGGCGTTTCATGATTGCACAAACGAAAAAACGCCCTTATTTGATTTTAAAATTTGCACAAAGTAAAGATGGTTTTATTGATATAGCTCCTGAAGAAAAACAACAAGGAAAAATTCATTACATCAGCTCTGTAGAAAGTTTAAAGTTAGTGCACAAATGGCGAAGCGAAGAAGCTGCCATAATGGTTGGCACCAATACCATTATAAGCGACAACCCTGAATTAACCTGCCGATTTTTTCCCGGAAAAAATCCTGTAAGAATAACGTTAGATAAAAAATTACAAATACCACAAAATGCAAAAATTAAAAATGAAGCAGCACCAACTATCATATATAATTCCATAAAAACAGAAAAAATAAAAACAACAGAATACGTTCAATTAAATTGGCACGAACATGTGCTGAAAGATATTTTTACTGATTTGCACCTCAAAGGATTTCAATCCATCATTATTGAAGGCGGAGCGCAACTTTTAAATTATTGTATCAAGGAAAACTTTTGGGACGAAGCTCGTATTTTCACCTCACATACACTGTTAAAAAACGGAGTTAAAGCCCCTGATTTCCCTTTTAAACCTATATATTCAGAAAATATCGGCCCAGACAATTTATCTGTTTATTATCATCCGCAATTAATTTTACCCTATTAAACCATGTTGTACCTCTTACTAAGCATATTGTTTTCTACACTTTTAGTTGTAATTTTTAAATTGTTTGACAGGTATCGCATACAAACATTTCAGGCAATAGTATTTAATTATATTACCGCTTCTGTTTTAGGATTTTCCTTAACAGGATTAGATATTTCCGTAAATGAATTAACACATCGTTATTGGTTTCCTAATGCTGTATTAATTGGAGTGTTGTTTATTTCACTTTTTTATGTAATAGCACTTACGGCACAACAAATAAGTGTATCGGTTGCATCGGTTGCTAATAAAATGTCGGTAGTTATACCTGTAAGTGCCGCATTTTATTTGTACAACGATACACCGGGCTTTACCAAAATAACAGGTATAATTCTGGCATTAATAGGAGTTGTATTAGCCAGTATAAAAAAAGAAGAAAGTAAATTTAGTTTACATGCCTATTTTTGGCCTATTCTATTATTTATAGGAAGCGGCTTTTTAGATACATACATGAAATATACACAACATTATTATTTATCTGATACCGATACTATTTATTTTATTCCGGTTTTGTTTTCAATTGCTGCATTTACGGGTATAATTATCTTATTTTGGCAACTGGCATTAAACCCCTCTAAATTTCAGTGGAAGAGTTTTCCGGCAGGAATAATTTTAGGCCTGTGCAATTATGCTTCTATTTACTTTTTATTAAAATCGCTGCAAATTCCAAACATGCAAAGTTCCGTATTATTTTCGTTAAACAATGTAGGCATTGTAATTACTTCCGCCTTTATATCTCATTTTGTTTTTAAAAATTATTTGAGCAGAAAAAACTGGATAGGAATTGCATTATCGGTAATGGCAATAATTTTAATTATGATGAGTGTTTAAGTATTTGTAAATTGCATTGTGAGATATTTTTTATTTATAATAACGCTTTTACTATCATCTGTTTTTTATGCTCAAAAAAACAGCAATGCCCCCTTCTACCCGATTGATACTGTTGAGGCAAAAATGATTACTCATAAAATATTTGCCGGAAATACTACAAATGATATTGAAGCATTTGCTAATAAAAATTTCACGAATAATAGAAGAAACATCACCTTTCAAATTATTGAAACTACTACAAGTTTAAAAGGCAAACATTATTTATTACAGGCATTTTATAAAAATGAAAAACTGTTTCATTCCTACTTAAAAATTAATACCGATTTACAAGGATTTAGCACCTCTGTTTTTTTTACCGATTTATCCGGTTATGAAATTCTGCATGAAAATTTTCCGAACAAAAGTATTACTCAAAGATATATTGTTACAAATGCTTATAGTAGTAATGCAGAAAAAGTTTGGTTTTACAACGGAAAAAAAATACTTCCTGCGTGGCGAATCGAAAACATCATTAGCGTGGAAACGAATTACGAAATAGTTGTAAATGAAAACGGAATTTTATATTACCGCGATTTAAATGTTTATCACAAATCGGTTCAAAACACCAGTGATTCCTTGGTTTCGATGCTGATATTTAATCCCGACCCTTTAACTCGAGCCGGTGTTTATTATGGTTCGCCTTATATCGACAACAATGATGCAGATGTACCCGAACTGAATGCCCAACGCGAACAGGTTGATTTTCCGGCATATTACGACAATGGCATTTTTCGTTTAGAAAGTAATTTTGTATTAATTACCGAGTTTTCTTCACCAACCACAACACCTGCTGCTTCAAGCTCTCCAAACTTTCATTACACTCGCTCGCAAAGTGAGTTTGAAGATGTAAATGCATTTTTTCATTTGAATAATTACAAAAATTATCTTAATAGCCTTGGATTTATCAATTTGGTAAATTATCAAATTCATGTTGATGCGCATGGCTTTAACGGGGCAGACCAATCGGCTTTTACACCTACTTTTTCACCTCCACGACTCACCTTTGGCGAGGGCGGTGTAGATGATGCAGAAGATGCCGATGTAATTGTGCACGAATACGGCCATGCCATTAGCCATAGTGCAGCGCCCAATACCAATATCGGTTCGCAGCGCCAGGCATTAGACGAAGGCTTTGGCGATTATCTGGCTGCTTCGTATTCAAAAGCTATCAATACATTTAGAAATACCGATGTTTTTACATGGGATGGTCACAACCCTTTTTGGGCAGGACGTAATGCTGCGAGTTCAAAAATATACCCTACAAATCTTACCGGCTCTATACATGCCAATGGCGAAATTTGGGCATCGGTATTAATGCAAATTCATAATAGCATTGGCAGGGAAAAAACCGATAGTATTTTATTTCAATCAATGTACAGTTACAGTGCCAATATGACTATGCCTCAGGCTGCCAACCTGTTTATTCAGGCCGACAGCCTTTTGTTTAATGGAGATAATTACACTACTATTTGTAATTATTTTTTACAAAGAGGATTAGTAAGCAATTGTATTCTTTCTATGCAAGAAATAAATAAGGATAAACAAAGCACTATAAAACTTTTAAACAGCTTTAACTTTACTCACCAAAAAGAAAATGCTTTACTTATTATAAATGATAAGGAATTTTATACTGTTAGCATTTACGATACTTTAGGAAGAACCATCAGCATAAATGATAATGTTTCAAAAGAATTTTCAATAAACTATGCTTCATTACCGCAAGGAATACTTATAGTGGAAGTTTATAACAGCGTATCAAAAAACATTTTCAGGTTGATAAAATAGTTTTTGAAACTATAAACCAATAATTTAAAAAAAAGTAAAGAAAATATTTTGCAAAAACTTTTGGAGTAAAAAAAAGACCTCTATATTTGCACTCCCATTTCGGAATGATTCCGTAGCTCAGTTGGTAGAGCAATACACTTTTAATGTATGGGTCCTGGGTTCGAGTCCCAGCGGGATCACAAAAAAAGCTCCGAGTAATCGGAGCTTTTTTGTTTTTATTGCTTTATCAATTTCTCGGTTGAAATTATTTGATTATCAGAAATCATTCGTACAAAATAAATCCCCTGATTTAATTCC
>CALKJP010000070.1 GCA_937995645.1 uncultured Bacteroidia bacterium | reverse complement strand
TCTGAATCGTTATTAGTTACAATAAAATTGGGTTTTCCCCATTTCATTAAATTTTCTGTCAGCACTCCTACTCTGCTGCGAATAACCTCATTGCTAAGCAATAAACTTTTATCGTTTAATAAAGATAATAAATGCGTGGATTTGCCTCCCGGTGCTGCACATAAATCAAGTACACGCAACGTTTCATTTTCAAACGAAAGATTTTTAAATGCCTGTTCCAAAAACATGGATGAGGCTTCCTGCACATAGTAGGCGCCTGCATGTATAAGCGGATCTAAGGTAAAAACAGGACGCTTTTCTAAATATATGGCACTATTGCACCAGGCAACTCTTTCATTGTTTCTCCACTCATGATTTTCAGGAAATTTATCCAAATTAAAACGAACACTAACAGGCGCATCTCCTTGCAGTGTTTTTAAAAAAGCATCTGCATCATTTTTAAGTAATAATTTTACTTTTTCGATAAAGGAGTCCGGAAAAATCATCATCCAAATGTAATGGCAAAACTTATAAATAGCATATTTTCGTTATTTGATTTTTCAAAATGCTTCGAAAAATAATTTTTCTTTTAAAGCTTATCATTTTTGCAATTACTGCAAATGCGCAAAGCTACACCCAAACCATAAGAGGCACTATTGTAGATAAGCAAAGCCAAATGCCTCTACCCGGTGCTAATGTGGTAGTATTAAATTCAACTCCATTTAAGGGATGTGTAAGCGATGAACAAGGTAAATTTCGTTTAGAAAATGTTGAAGTGGGGCGACAACAAATAAAGGTTTCATATCTTGGATATAAAGAGCAAGTAATACCAGTTTTGCTTACTTCTGCCAAAGAATTTATTCTTCATGTTCAATTGGAAGAAGCTGTAATACAAGGCAAAGAAATAATAATAACGGGCGAAGCGGATAAAAGCCGTGCCTTGAATGAAATGTCTGCCGTAAGCATACGATCCTTTCAAATTGATGAAGCTAATCGCTATGCAGGTAGCCGAAACGACCCTGCCCGTATGGCTTCCAATTACGCAGGTGTAGTTGGCGGTAGCGATAACCGAAACGATATTATTATTCGCGGTAATTCGCCTTTGGGATTACTCTGGCGTATGGAGAATGTAGATATTCCTAACCCCAATCACTTTGCCGCAACAGGAGCAACGGGAGGAGCCATCAGTATTTTAAATAATAATGTGTTGGCAAATTCTGATTTTATGACAGGTGCTTTTGCTGCAGAATACATAAATGCACTTTCAGGCGTATTCGATTTAAAAATAAGAAATGGCAACAACGAAAATAGAGAATACACCGGACAAGTTGGTTTAAACGGATTTGAATTAGGAGCAGAAGGTCCTTTTAACTCTAAAAAACAATCATCATATTTAGCAAGTTATCGCTACTCTGCACCTGCCATCATGCAGCGTATGGGGATAAACTTAGGAACCAGCGGCATACCTTATTATCAAGATTTGACTTATAAGTTACACTTCCCATTAAAAAAAGGATCGCTTTCTTTGTTTGGTGTTGGTGGTAAAAGCCATATAGAAATTAAAGAAAGCAATAGAAATGGAGAAGAAATGTATGCCCCTGAAAATCGTGATATTTATTTTGGAAGCGCTATGGCAGTTAGCGGAGCAACCTATACGCGTTTTTTAAATAATACTACCTATGCAAAAATTTCGCTGGCAGGAACATTTGAGCAAAACAATAACAAGGTTGATTCTTTAGATAAAGACCGCATTCCCGGAAGAATTTGGTTAGACCTTTCTAACCGATACAAAGCAACCGTACATGCCTTGATAAATAAAAAATTCAGTAGCCGACTAACCCTTAGAAGCGGAATTATGAGCGATTACATGAGTTTTGGAATTGAAAACAAACGCTACTATCCTAACGATAGTGTGAGAACCATTTTAAATTCAGATGGTTATACTTTTTTAAATCGTGCTTATACACAAACGGCCTATAAATTTACCTCGAAACTTACTATAAATACCGGTATCAGCTTTATACATCTTGCCCTAAACAACAATTTCAGCATTGAGCCAAGAGCAGCATTAAGCTACGAAATTTCAGGAGTACAGCGTTTAAGTATTGGCTATGGCAAACACAGCCGCATGCACGATATAATGGTGTATTTTATTGAAACAAACGTAAACGGTGTTCAAACATTAACTAACAAAAATCTTGATTTTACTAAAGCGCATCATTTTGTGGCAGGATACGACTGGAGCATAACAGAAAATACTCGTATAAAAACAGAAGTATATTATCAAATATTATATAAAATTCCGGTTGAAGAAAGAGCTTCCTATTTTTCGCTGGCAAATGCAGGAGCAGATTTTACTTTTCCCCGAGCAGATAGTTTGTTAAATAATGGAACAGGTGAAAATTATGGGATTGAATTTACTTTAGAACGATTTTTTAACAAAGGCTATTACTACTTATTTACTACTTCGCTTTTTGAATCGAAATACAAAGGAAGTGATGGTATAAAAAGAAATACCGCTTTTAATGTAAACTATATTGGCAATTTTTTATTTGGAAAAGAATTTAAAACAAGTGCCAACTCTGTTTTATCGGCCGATTTACGCATAACACGTGTAGGAGGAAGACGCTATGTACCGATTGATGTAGTTCAATCTCGCCTTTATGGCTTTGCATGGTACAATACCCAAAATGCATTTGAACCAAAACTTCCTGATTATTTTAGAATAGATGTAAAAATAGGCTTTAGGATAAATGGCAAAAAAGTATCGCAGGAAATAGCTGCCAGTGTAGAAAACATTACCAACAACAAAAACGTATTAGAATACCGCTGGGACGAAACTAATCAAAATACGCGAACTACCTATCAATTAGGATTTTTTCCTATAGGAATTTACCGAATTTATTTTTGATAACCCTTTAACATTCGGGCTACATATTTACCGATTACATCAAACTCTATATTAACCTGTGTTCCAACATTGATTTGATGAAAATTTGTGTGCTCGTATGTATATGGAATAATAGCTACCGAAAAGCCTTTTTCATAACTGTCAACTACGGTAAGGCTTACACCGTTTACGGTAATTGAACCTTTTTCAACGGTAAGCTCCGATGTTTGAACATCAAATTCAAAATAAAATTTCCAGCTGCCATTTAAATCTTCTTTCTTAACACATGTTGCCGTTAAGTCAACATGCCCTTGCACAATATGCCCATCAAACCTGCCTCCTGCCGGCATACAGCGTTCAAGATTAATTTTATCGCCTGTTTTCCACTTTCCCAAATTGGTGCGCTTTATCGTTTCATCAATTGCAGTAACTTTATATATGGAGTTATTAATCTCTACAACGGTAAGGCAAACGCCATTATGCGCCACACTTTGGTCAATTTTTAATTCGTGTGTAAAAGGTGAAGAAAGATAAAAATGTACATTACTGCCTTCGCTTTCAATTTTTTCAACTAAGCCAAGAGCTTCAATAATTCCTGTAAACATTATTTTGCGGGAGGTATAATATTGCTGTTTTTAAATAAATG
>CALKJP010000069.1 GCA_937995645.1 uncultured Bacteroidia bacterium | reverse complement strand
TTCTATATGAAGGCTTTTTTTAAACCTCCACTAACGTTTTATTATTAAATTTTTGTTTAGGGGTTGTTTGCAGTGATGTTTTACTGCATGACAAATTTTGATAAAAAAGGCGTTGGTGTCAATTCAATTTAATTCACATTCCCTCGTATTTATTAACAAGGGTAATTGACAAAGACCTGTTAGTAACATACTTAATAGTCAGAAAATCAGCTATTAATATTTTTATTTCGACTTTATTATAATCAATTTTATCGAAACTGTCAAACATTTTACTAAAATACTTTCTAAAAATTTAGCGTCTGATGTGCTGAGCTGCAAGTTCAAGTTGATGATACCAATTTTCTCCATACTTGCGAATTAGGGCGGCTTTCACAAATTTATATACGGGTAAATTTAACTTAGAGCCGCACTTACAGGCAGGTTTGCAAATTTCCCAAGCATGATAATTTACGGCATCGTAATCTTTATAATTGGTTATTCTAACCGGATATAAATGACAGGAAACCGGTTTTTGAAAATTGATTTTACCTTCTTTATAAGCCTTTTCGATAGCGCAAAGAGCTGTGTTTTTTTCATCAAAATAAACATAAGCGCACTCTTTTCCTTTCACTAATGGTGTAACCAAATCACCATCTACATCAAACACATATTTACCTTGTTCTTCAATTGCTTCAATGCCTTCAGCACGCAGATAGGGTTTTACATCTTCATAAATTTCATCTAAAATATGCGCTTCTTCTTCATCTAAAGGAGCACCGGAATCGCCTTCTACGCAACATGCCCCTTTGCATGCATTTAACTCGCATACAAATTTTTTATCCAGTAAATCTTCTGAAACAATAGTATTTTCAACAACTATCAAAGCATTTTTTTAATTAACAACTATATCTATAATATTAGAATCTTTTCTGCCGCATACTCCGGTACAAATACGCGTACAATTGCTTGTTTTTACATAAAAGCGATAAAATCCTTTTTCTTTAAATATAAATGAAAAATGATTGGTTTTATTGGTAAAACTATCTTCTACTTTGCCCATTACAAACCATTCGTAACAGGTTACAGTACCATCATAAGAGGCATTAAAAACAATGGTATCGCCAACTGACAATGTATCTTTATCCTGATGATTTTGTTTTTCTAAAAAAACGTTTTGAGGTTCTTTTTTACAAGCCAAAATGCTAAGTGCTAAAAATGTAAATAGTAATGTTTGACGCATACTGTACCTATTTTAATTTTCAAACATACAAAAATAAATGCTACACTATTTCTACTTTCGACCGACAAAATAAACAATATTACATTACATTTACTTGATATAATTATCTTTGACGCGCATTTAACGCAACATATTTTATGGCAAACAACGAAGATTTATTTAAAAACATTATTTCTCATGCAAAAGAATACGGATTTATTTTTCCGTCAAGTGAAATTTATGATGGCTTAAGCGCTGTATATGATTACGGTCAGATGGGAGCAGAATTAAAAAACAACCTGCGCCTGTATTGGTGGAAAGCTATGGTGCAAATGCACGAAAATATCGTAGGGATTGATGCTGCAATATTTATGCATCCAACTACATGGAAAGCCTCAGGCCATGTTGATGCATTTAACGACCCATTAATAGATAACAAAGACAGCAAAAAACGTTATCGTGCCGATGTATTGATAGAAGACTACTTAGCTAAGATTGAGGATAAAATAAACAAGGAGGTTGAAAAAGCTTCAAAACGTTTCGAAAATTTTGATGAGCAGATGTTTCGCAGTACCAATGCCCGTGTACTGGAATATCAAAAACAAATAGATGAAATAGAGGCTCGTTTTAAAAAGGCTTTAGAAGCGGGCGATTTAGCTGAAGTTCGTCAGATTATTATTGATTTGGAAATTGTATGCCCGATATCAGGTAGCAAAAACTGGACGGATGTTCGCCAGTTTAATCTCATGTTTTCTACCGAAATAGGCTCTGTAAGCGAAGAAGCTAATAAGATATATCTCCGTCCTGAAACTGCTCAGGGAATTTTCGTAAACTTTTTAAACGTACAAAAAACCGGTAGAATGAAAATTCCATTTGGAATTGCTCAAACCGGAAAAGCATTCAGAAATGAAATTGTAGCACGTCAGTTTATTTTCCGTATGCGCGAATTTGAACAAATGGAAATGCAATTTTTTGTTCGTCCCGGCAGTGAACTTGAGTGGTACAACTACTGGAAAGAAACACGCTTTAAATGGCATCAGTCATTTGGCTTTAACGAAAGCAATTATCGTTTTCACGATCATATAAAATTAGCACATTATGCCAATGCTGCCTGCGATATTGAATTTAATTTTCCGTTTGGATTTAAAGAATTGGAAGGGATTCACTCTCGTACTGATTTTGACTTAAAAGCACACGAACAATACTCTGGTAAAAAATTGCAATACTTCGATCCGGAATTAAATCAAAATTATGTACCTTATGTAATCGAAACTTCCATAGGATTAGACCGATTATTCCTTGCTGTATTATCTAAAGCTTATACAGAAGAACAGCTGGAAGATGGCTCCAGCCGAGTTGTTTTAAACATTCCTCCTTTCCTTGCTCCAATTAAAGTGGCTGTTTTCCCATTAATCAAAAAGGATGGATTACCTGAAAAAGCAAGAGAAATAATGGATTTATTGAAGTATGATTTTGAATGTATGTATGAAGAAAAAGATGCGATTGGTAAACGCTACAGAAGACAAGATGCTGTTGGAACACCTTTCTGTATTACGGTTGATCATCAAACGCTGGAAGATAATACTGTAACTATTCGCTATCGCGATACCATGCAGCAGGAGCGTATAACTATTGATAAATTAAATGAAATAATTGAAGAGAAAGTGAGTTTTAAAAAGGCGCTACAAAAACTCAACTCCTAAAAAAACCTCGCAATTGCGAGGTTTTTTTAAACAGTTATTTAT
>CALKJP010000068.1 GCA_937995645.1 uncultured Bacteroidia bacterium | reverse complement strand
AAGTGCTTTGATGTATAACCAGTTTTCTTATTGCAAAATTTGGGTTAAATTTTTTTTCTATAATAGTATACACATTATCACCTGTTGGTTTAGTAAAATCTCCTACAATAGGCTTTTCATCTCTTAATATAGAATAATATTTCGAGGTCCTAGAGTTATTTCTCTTTTCATTTTTTTAATTGGAGAAAAACTTTACATCATTTGTTACTTTTATTTGGTAAAAAGATAGAGAATCACCCTCTCCTTGATTATTAAACATACAATGTATATTGTTCGTAAGTTCTAAATCTTTAACTATATCAAAAACTGTCTCAGGAACTTTACCATGTATAGGAAATTTTAATTCGATAAATGCAATCCATTTATTATTTTTTTAATTGATAAGTCTATTTCTTTTTTAATAGAATAAACTTCTATCGATTTATTACTTATTAAAGTATTAATATTTTTTTCAAAATATACATCAAATCCTTTATCTCTTAACCAAAGTGCTAGTTCAAATTATAATGAAAATTTGTTATATACTTTTTCATTTCTTATCAAATTTCCAATATTTTTATGCTTAAAAATGGTTAATACACTTACCTATTGTTTCTTCCATTTTTATCCTTATTTAAAGTTTTACCAATTAAAAATAACGTCTTATCAATTAATCTATTATATTCTTTACAATTCAAATTTAATTTGTTGTACCATTTTAAATATTCTTTATATAGTTTATAGTAAGAATTCTTTTTGTTTTTATTTAACTTTAATGTATTGCTTAGTGCCTCTATTTGTAGTTTTCTTAAAGTTAATTCTTCTGTATCTTCAATTATTATATCTAAATATTGATGAAGAGTTTCTCGATCTTGAAAATCTAATTTCAGGTTAACATTTTTTTCAACATTATCTGTAATTTTATAATATAAAAAAGCTCTCAATACATGCTGATCTACAATAGGAATACAGTTAGGGTTTACTAAGAACCTACCAAACTGTTTAAACACAAAATTGCTTTCAAAATAATCATTATCAGCACCAGGTATATTATCACCATTGTATTCATTTGGTGTGTTGTTCATTTTTTCTGAACGTTCTAATTCGTTTTTAATGCCGTCAATTAAATGTTTAAATCTGGTTACTTGATTATTTTTCCATAAAACACTAAAAAATAATTTTTCAAGCGGGGTCCAATCTTCTCCATTTTGTTTTTTATAAGAACCATCATTAGAACTAAAATTATTTTGAATAAAAGTTTTAATACTTTGTAAATCTTCTTTATTAATAGTAAAATCAATATCTTTAAGCGGAATGGCATTCTTTTTAAATAAAGGATTTTCAATTAATTCGTTATAAAAATTTTGAAGTTCATTCCAATCATTATTATTTATTGAATTGAATACTTTTTTAATTATATTAAGCATATCTATATCTTCTCTTTTTAGTTCTATATTTTCTTTTTTCATAAGTTATTTCTTAAATAATTTGTAACCCAGATATTGTTTACACCTCCCTCAAATGCTCAAAAATCATCACCATGGCTAAGGTGTCTAATTCGCAATAGCGGAGTAGGGCGTTTTTGTATTCGTTAAAGGTGCTATCATCCATATCGTCAAACTGCATTTCGGCATAGGCCGCCATGGCAGGACCTCCACTATTTATATTTTTAATTCCATCTTCATTGTCTTCAAAATCATCATTGTCTGAATCTATTTGCAAACTTGTTTTTAATGGGGGTAATAATTTGTAAGGGTCTATTGGATTTTTATTTTCATCCAATTGATACCATATAATACCTTCTTTAAAATTATTACTGTAATAGGGCTTGCTGTATTTTTCTTTTATTAAATGCGATGTAGCTATTACAGCAGGTAAGACTTTTTTAATGCTATTTGAGCCTTTGGTTAAAGGATTGTAATAGTACTTTTTAATCCAATCGCACAAATCAATCATGCTGTTGGAGCCTTTGTGTTTTTCTTCTTTATTGTTAGTAATAGATTTTATAAAGGCAATTAATTCGTTTTTATCTCTTTCAGCAGAATTTTCTAACTGATCGGCAATATCATTCAATACTGTATTTTCATGATTGGAATATCTAAAAATAGGATGTCCATCGTTTACTTCGTTTTTTAAATTTCTAACAAAATCGAAGCTTGGGAATGTGCCTTTGCTTAAGTTAATCCACTCGCCTTTGTGCTCAACACGACCATCTTTATGTAAAATATGATGCGAATATTGAAAAGCAATAGTTTGATAAGGTCTTAATCCTTTATGATGCGGTATGGCAGATGCAATGGTTTCAAAATCTATAAAATGAAGTGGATATTTTGATTCCAAATCGTTTAACGCCTCTTTAAGTCCAAGTTTTTTAACATATACTGTTTTGTCTTTATTTTTTTCTGCCAAACATTGTGTTACCCTTCTTTCGGTATTAGTAAATGAAAACACATCATGTAATTCTTCTCCTTTCTCTTTTTGTTTTTGCTCATTTTTATTTAGTAAATCATCTTCTGAGACATCCTTTAAAAAATATTTTTTCTGACTTAATAATTCGAAAAACGTTTCTCCTCTAAAACCATTATATAAATTAAAAAGCAATTGTTCGCTTTGTTGTTCATCCTTTAAATTCCAAGCTTTTTTAATACACTCCCATCTTCCGCTTTTTTCATTTTCTTTTAAATCAGAAGGAGATTTATAAAACTCACAACTCTTACATTTTGAAGTTATAGTGGCTTCAATTTTTTCACCTGTAATTAAAGCTTCTGAAAGGAATTTTAGTTGCTTCTCGTAGCTATGCATATTGAGTTGATTATTTTTAAAATCAATGGTATGCTTCTTATTCCATATATCCTGAATTATATCATCTACATTTACATTTATCAATAGGTCTAAATCTAAATCTTCCGTTTTTAAATTTTCGGGCGTTTCAATAAATACCCTTCTGCTAATAATATTATCCGGGTTTTCTACATCCTTTATTATATCTCTTTTTATTTTAAAAAGTTTATTTAAGCTCTCTTTCGAAGATTTATGGTCTTTGTTAACCAGAGTTAAATAAGCACTTAAATTATACTCGGGTAAAACTTTTGAAACTACCCATTTTTGGTAAGCAATATCAAATAAATAGGGTTCCCATTTGGGGTTAATATTCCCTTTGCTTTTATTAATAAAACCGGCATCATCTTCAGAATAGCTTTTAGCTTTTACTTCATATAAAGTAATCTGATTGCCTTTTTTTACCAGTACATCCACTCTTACCAGTAAATTTTCAAAAACAAAAGCGGCTTCGTATATAATTACTTTTTCATGCTTTAATGCTTCATTGGTTAATTTTAATGCTTCTTTAGTATCAAGCGTTTCAATGGAGTATATTTTATCAAAAAAACTAAACTTAAAGGTTGCTAACTTACCAATTTGATAACCGCCTTCTGCTAATGCTTGTAAAAAATCGTTATCGCTGTTGCTATTGGGATAAATTTTAGGAAATGTTGCGTAATATAACTTAGTTGGGCAAGATGTTGCAAGCTTATATTTAGATTTTGAAAGTAGCTTAGTCATAGTTTATGGCCAAAATTTTTGAATTAAATAATCTCTTAATTGTTTATATGAATTATCTACAGTAAACGTATTTTCTGTATTCTCAATTAAAGCAAATAATTCTTCGTAAGCATCTAAATCTTCATCAGCTTTAATAAATAGCTCATCAATTTTACCGGCAACTTCTGCAAGATTATTATATCTGCAATAATCAGCGATTACTTTAATGGCGTTTAATTCCAGGTCTTCAAATAACCATGCTTCTTCTGCTTGATTATGTTGCAAAGCTAAATCATCAATTTTTGAAAGTGTTTTTTCTAAAGATATATCATTATTGTGATTGTTCTCTTTCATTGTTAGAAATCTCATCTATTGTTTCGATAAAAATCTTCAGGGTATCATCATCTAAATTAATGTCTTCATTTTTTAATGCTTCGCTAACGTATTTTAATCGTTCTTCTTTATTAAAAATTGCTAATCCATTTTTATTGGCTTTACTTAATTCAAATTCGTCCATTATTTCATGAACTCTTTGCATTAGCTTTTCTCCAAACTGATTAAATTCTTTTGATTCTTTCATAATTGCATAAATTAAAAATGATTTGATTAAATTAAATGATATTTACTAATGAGTCAAGTTAATTACATTAATTCTTAAAAAAACCGATTTTGTTTATTTCCGACTTTTTAATAGTTTCTTCTCTGCACCAATTATCCAGTAAGGCAAAATCAGGATAGGTATTATTTAGCACATAATTAATAATACTTTTTCTTGCAATATTGTCGATTTGAGCACCTGTTAATTCATAATTATGCGACAAATCCCTTATTATATCATCAGAAAGATTAAATTTTAATTTTGATTTCCATATTTTAGCCTGAGTTTCAATATCAGGATTTGGAATTTCAACTTTATATAAAAATCTTCTTTCAAAAGCTTTATCTATATTGTTAGTCAGATTTGTTGTAGCAATAAAAATCCCTTTAAAGTTTTCAAGCTCTTCCAAAAGTATATTTTGAATATTATTATTCATTTGATCAACACTACTATTAAGTGCTAATCTTTTTGAAATAATTGAATCAGCCTCATTAAACAATAAAATTGGAGTTGTATTACATATTTTCATATAAGTTCTATACTCTTGAAAAGCTTCTTTCATTTTCTTTTCTGATTCGCCAACATATTTATCTCTAATGCTGGACACATCAATTTTATAGATATTGCGTTGTGAAGATTTTGCCAATTGATAAACCAGTTCTGTTTTTCCAGTACCTGGTTTTCCATACAATAACACACCAATGTTTTGAGGTAAATTCACTTCTTTTAAACGCTTGGTAATTAGCTTATAGTTATTATCAGAAAGTGAAAATTTGATTTGTTCTATGGTAGACAAAACCTCATTTGGATAAAACAATTCTTTTTCTGTAATAACTGATTTTGCAATTACAGAGCCTAAACTTGGAGAAAATGTAGTTTTTTTTGCTTGAGGAATTAACTCGGGTTCTATAAACTCTCTTATTCCATAATTAGATAAAATATAATACCTGCTACTAGCAAACATGCTTTCGTAAGGCTCTATCAATCTATATTTTAACAATTTTGAAGATGCACCAAGAATTTTAGTGCGTGCATTAATTTGTTTTACATAACTATCAAATGTAAACTTTATAACATCTTCTACACAGGTTTTTTCATTATTAATCCAGTCTAAACAAATTTTTGCAAGGACTATATACTCAATATTTGTTAATTTAATTTTTTTAATAGCACTATTAAACTTTTTATCTTTATACTTTAAAAGAATACTTTCAAAATCTTGAAAAAACTGCGATTCATCAATTTCTCCAATTTCTTTTAAATCAAAAATTGTCTTAAGTTCAATCCATATATTTTCATTTTCATCACATATTCTCTTATACTCATCAATAAACACATTATTATTCAGAATACATTTCATTAGAGCCTGAGGAATTAAGTAACCAGAATAATAACTTCTTCTATTTACTATATTGCACTGGATAATCTTCTTTGAAATTAGCCATTCCATTTCACGCTTTATTTCAAACATATCCGAATCATAGCAATTTAGTCTTTCTCTTATATCCGTTATTTCACAATGACCCTTTAAAGAGTTTTCGATAAACACAATAGAAAATAATAATGCCTGAAGATTGCTTTCACATAAAACTTGACTTTTAATTTCCGTTAATGGTTCGCTAAGATTTTGAAGGTGAACATCAATTCTTTCTTTATTTTTTAAAGAATCAGGATGTTCTTCTAAGTAACTAGAAATTTCTTTTAGATTTTCAAAAAGTGATTTGTTTTCCATAAGCTTTTTTTACAAAAGAAAAAATCACGAACGCAAAGGATTTGCGTTTTGATTTTTTCATAAAGCTTATTTCATTGATTAAGATAAAAGAAACTAAAAAAGCGCCCCGAAATTCGGAGCGCTTTTTGTGTACCCGGGGCGGGACTTGAACCCGCACGGCCGCAATGGCCACAGGATTTTAAGTCCTGCGTGTCTACCAATTCCACCACCTGGGCTTCTGTTTTTTCTTTAAAAAACAGCCCTCTCTTTCGAGAGGGTTTTTAACTTAATAAGAGCGGAAAACGAGACTCGAACTCGCGACCCCAACCTTGGCAAGGTTGTGCTCTACCAACTGAGCTATTTCCGCTTTTCTTTGCGTGCTCTACTCCCGAAACTTCGGGAAGCTATTTCCGCTTTTCTTTGCGTACTCTACTCCCGAAACTTCGGGAAGCTATTTCCGCTTTGGGATGGCAAAATTAATTATTTTTTTAATTTGTTATACAAATAAAGCAATTTTTTTCTACCCACCAATTAATTTCTTGATTTCGTGCAACTTTAATAATGCTTCAACCGGTGTTAAATTGTCAATATCTATATGGATAATTTGTTCTTTAATTTGAGACAAAACGGGGTCGTCTAATTGAAAGAAACTAAGTTGAAAGTTGTTGGATGAAACCTGATTGGTATTTTTCTTTTTGTTGTTTTCATAAGAAAAAATTTCTGCTTGCGAATGACTTTGTTCCAATTGTTTTAAAATTTCTTTAGCTCTTTTTACCACAATTGAAGGCATTCCTGCCATTTCGGCTACGTGGATGCCAAAGCTGTGCTCTGAGCCGCCAGGGACTAATTTTCTTAAGAAAATTATTTTGTTATTAATTTCCTTAACCGATACATTATAATTTTTTATTCGTGTAAATATTTGCTCCATATCATTCAATTCGTGATAATGGGTAGCAAATAATGTTTTAGGGCGTGCTTTGACATTTTCATGTAAATATTCGGCAATTGCCCACGCAATAGAAATACCATCATAGGTACTGGTACCTCTGCCTATCTCATCGAGTAAAATCAAACTTCTGTCAGAAATATTATTTAAGATGCTTGCGGTTTCATTCATTTCTACCATAAAAGTAGATTCTCCTGAAGAAATATTATCGGATGCGCCCACGCGTGTAAAAATTTTATCAACTATTCCAATAGTGGCAGCATCAGCAGGTACAAATGAACCTATTTGCGCCAATAAAACTATTAATGCCGTTTGTCTTAGCAATGCAGATTTACCACTCATATTTGGGCCGGTAATCATAATTATCTGTTGCGTATCGGTATCTAAAAATACATCGTTAGCCACATACTTATCGCCTACTTTCAGTTGCTTTTCAATTACAGGATGGCGCCCTTGTTTAATATCCAATACTTTTGAATCGTTTACAACAGGTTTACAGTAATTATTTTTTCGTGCATTATCGGCAAAAGTGATTAAACAATCTAATCGCGCCAATAGTGATGCATCTAACTGAACAGGCACAATAAAATCTGTAAGATGTGCAATTAATTCCTGAAATATTTTTTGCTCAATGGCTAAAATTTTTTCTTCAGCACCCAGAATTTTTTCTTCGTATTGTTTTAATTCTTCGGTAATGTATCGCTCGGCATTTACGAGTGTTTGTTTGCGAATCCAATCTGTTGGGACTTTATTTTTATGTGCATTGGTTACTTCGATATAATAACCAAAAATATTGTTAAATGCAACTTTAAGTGAAGGTATGCCGGTGCGTTCGCTTTCGCGTTTTTGAACTTGCAACAAATAATCTTTTCCGGAATAGGCGATATTGCGCAACTCATCAAGTTCTGTATTTACGCCTTGTGCAATGTATCCTCCTTTATTAATATTGGCAGGCGGTTCGGCAATTAGCTCCTTTTGAATTTTTTCTATTGCTGTTTTGCAGGGATTTAGCTGGTCGGCAATTTTCTGCAACTGCTTATTTCCGCTTTTTTCGCATAACTCTTTTATCTGAGCCACTGCATCCAGCGAGCGTTTTAGTTGCATGGTTTCACGCGGTGTAATTCTCCCTACACTTACTTTGGAGATAATACGCTCCATATCTCCCGCCTGATGTATGATTTGCGAAAGTTGTTGTGCAAAATCCTTGTTGTCATAAAAATATTGAACAACATCCAGGCGTTCATTGATAGCATTTACTTCTTTCAATGGCAGAGCTAACCATCGCTTTAAAAGCCTTGCTCCCATTGGGGAAACGGTATTGTCAATTACATCAATTAATGTAACAGCGTCTTGATTGTGCGATGAAAAAAGCTCAAGATTGCGTGCAGTAAATTTATCAATCCACACATAATTATCTTCTTCAATGCGCGAAATAGATGCAATGTGCTGAACTCGATCTTGATGCGATTCTGACAAATAATGCAATGCTGCTCCGGCTGCAATTATTGCCTGTTGTAAATCTTCAATGCCAAAACCTTTTAAGGAATTGGTTCGAAAATGATTTAATAATTTTTCGTAAGCAAATTCTATGGTAAATACCCAGTCTTCTAATCCATAGGTATAAAATTTTTCGGAAAATTTTTCAGATACTTCTTTTCGTTTATGCTTCTGAAATATAATTTCACTTGGACGAAAATTATGGACTAATTTTTCGATGTATTCTATTTTTCCCTGTGCTATTAAAAATTCTCCGGTAGATACATCTAAAAAAGCAACTCCATGCACGTCTTTATCTAAGTGTACTACTGCCAGAAAATTATTTGCTTTGTGTTCTAAAACTTTATCATTGTATGAAATCCCGGGAGTAACTAATTCTGTAACATCTCGTTTTACAATGGTTTTAGTCATCTTAGGATCTTCCATTTGCTCGCAAATGGCAACACGTTGTCCCGCCCTTACTAACTTAGGCAAATAAGCATCTAAGGAATGATAAGGAAAACCGGCTAACTCTACATAAGATGCAGCACCATTGGCGCGTTTGGTTAAAACAATACCTAAGATGTTTGCCGCTTTAATGGCATCTTCTCCAAATGTTTCATAAAAATCTCCCACTCGAAAAAGCAATAGCGCATCGGGATACTTTCCTTTAATTGTATTGTATTGTTTCATTAAAGGGGTTTCCTTTTCGGCTGTTGCGCTTTTAATTGCTGCTCTGTTTTTTGCCATGAGCGTAAAAATACAAATACTATTGAGGTTGCTTTTTATATTTTATAAACATTTTTTCAAAAAAAAACCTCTCGAAACGGAGAGGTTTTTTAAATATAACACTGTTAGTGAAATTAGTATCTGTACATGTCGTTTTTAAACGGACCGTTTTTAGGTACGCCAATATATTCGGCCTGTTCGTCAGTTAACTCGTCTATTTCAACACCAATTTTCTTTAAGTGTAAACGAGCTACTTTTTCGTCTAAATGTTTAGGAAGGGTATAAACTTTATTTTCGTATTTGGCATAATTGTTCCATAGTTCAATTTGAGCCAAAGTTTGGTTGGTAAATGAATTTGACATTACAAACGAAGGATGTCCCATGGCACAACCTAAGTTTACTAAACGTCCTTCTGCAAGAACAATAATATCTTTACCGTCTATGGTATATTTATCTACTTGTGGCTTAATAGTGTCTTTTGTATGTCCATAATGTTTATTTAACCATGCCATATCTATTTCGTTATCAAAATGGCCTATATTACAAACTACGGCATTATGTTTCATTAATCTGAAATGTTTTTCGGTAATAATATTGCAATTTCCGGTTGCTGTAACAATAATATCAGCTTCTTTAACGGCATCAATCATTTTTTTAACTTCATAACCTTCCATAGCTGCCTGTAATGCACAAATTGGGTCAATTTCGGTAACAATGGTTCTTACTTTTGCATCTTTTAATGATTCGGCAGAACCTTTACCTACATCGCCAAATCCTGCTACTACCGCCACTTTTCCGGCTAACATTAAATCGGTAGCTCTGCGAATAGCATCTACCAGTGATTCGCGGCAACCATATTTGTTGTCGAATTTTGATTTTGTTACCGAGTCGTTAATATTAATTGCCGGAATTGGCAATGTTCCTTTACGCATTCTTTCGTATAAACGGTGAACACCGGTGGTTGTTTCTTCTGATAAACCACGAATATCTTTTACCAATTCCGGATAGCGATCTAATACCATATTGGTTAAATCACCTCCATCGTCTAAAATCATGTTTAATGCCTTACCATCTTTAAACGCAAATAAAGTTTGTTCGATACACCAATCGAATTCCTGTTCGTTCATTCCCTTCCATGCAAATACCGGAATTCCTGCGGCAGCAATTGCAGCAGCAGCATGATCTTGTGTTGAGAAAATATTACATGATGACCATGAAACTTCAGCTCCTAATTCAACTAACGTTTCAATAAGAACGGCTGTTTGGATAGTCATGTGCAAACATCCTGCAATGCGAGCACCTGCTAAAGGCTTGCTTTTGCCGTATTCTTCGCGAAGCGACATTAAGCCCGGCATTTCGGCTTCGGCTAATTTGATTTCTTTTCTACCCCACTCAGCTAAAGAAATATCTTTAACTTTATACTTGGTTTGTTCTGCTGTTTGTGACATTGTTATTTTATTTTTAAATTAAACTAATATAGAGCAAATTTACTGATAAATGATGTAGTTTCAAACACATAAAAAGAATTAATTTGCAAATAACTGAGATATACATCGAACCTATTAATAAAAAAGGCAAATTGGGAGTTGCTAAACTACCTCCTATGTATAAACTAAATATTTTACGCAATGAAATTTCATTACCAGAACAAAAATATATTGATGAACTCGCTTCTACTTCACGTAAACTTGAAAGAGCCACAGCCATTTGGCTTAGCCGACAGCTGGCAGGCGATTTTAATTCTATTTATTATGATGAGTTTAAAAAACCACATTTTACCGAAGGCAATTTTTACCTTTCACTTTCGCATACCAACAACTATGTAGCCAGTATTGTTCATTCCGAAAAGCGCGTGGGTATTGATATTGAAAAAATAAGTAACAAAGCGCTAAAAGTAGCTTTCAAATTTTTAAGTTTAGATGAATATAAAACACTTAGCAAACAAGTTGATAAAGAACTATATGCAACAATTTACTGGGCAGCAAAAGAAGCGTTATATAAATTACATGGCAAAAAAAGTCTCATATTTGCAAAACAATTAAAGGTAAAAGGAATTGGTTCTAATAATTTTTATGGAGAAATTTTAGCTGAAGATGGAACATTAATAACAAAGGCGAAACTCTTTTATAAACATTGGACAGACCATGCCATTGTATATGCAATAGAAGAAAAAAAGCAAGATTCAAATAATGCATAAATCCAATATATATCAAACTATTCAACACAAGGCTGCTTTAAACAAAAAGCAACTGGCTGTATTAATCGACCCGGATAAACTAAGTTCTGAAAGCCTATCAAACACTATTAATATATGTAAAAGTAGCAATGTAGATTTTATTTTTTATGGAGGTAGTTTACTGCATGAACCAACTCATTTCGAATATTTTTTAAACGAAATAAAAAAGCAAACTATAATTCCGGTAATTCTATTCCCCGGAAGTTCTATGCAGATAAGCGCAAAAGCAGATGGAATTTTATTTCTTTCACTCATTTCGGGAAGAAATCCGGAATACTTAATTGGTCAGCACATAGTGGCTGCTCCATTTTTAAAATCAAGCGGAATAGAAATTTTACCAACCGGTTATATTTTAATTGAAAGCGGTAAATCTACTACCGTATCCTACATTAGCAACACTACACCTATACCTTCCGATAAACCCGAAATTGCAGTATGCACAGCAATGGCAGGCGAAATGCTAGGCTTAAAACTTATTTATTTAGATGCCGGTAGCGGTGCTCAAAATACCATTTCTAATGAAACAATCTCAAAAGTAAAAAACAGCATTTCTTGCCCATTAATTATAGGAGGCGGAATAAATACAGTTGAAAAAGCAATAAACGCTTTTAATGCAGGTGCAGATATAGTAGTAGTAGGAAATGCTGCTGAAAAATCGCCTGAACTAATTAAACAAATAAAAGCCGCCATTTCTGTTGTAATATAAAATGGAAGCATATCTTATTGCATTTGTCAATTCATTAAACATATTAGAAAGCATTGCCGTTTTACTAAGTATTGCTTATGTTATATTGGCAGCAAAAGAAATTATCATTGCATGGTATTGTGCATTTTTAAGCGTATCAATTTATATTTATTTATGTATTAAGGCTCAGCTTTATGCCGAAACTTTTTTACAAGTTTTCTATTTAATAATGGCCGTAGTAGGCTGGTATAAATGGAAATTTAAAAAATCAGAAAATAAATCAGAAAAAAGAATTATTCAACTTCCATTAAAACATCATTTTATAAATATTCTGCTATCTTCTATTGCTACAATTATTACAGGATATTTGCTTGGTAAATACTCACAAGCAGCCTCGCCATATATGGATGCATTTACTACCGTTTTTAGTCTATATGCCACTTGGATGGTAGCACAAAAAGTACTTGAAAACTGGCTTTACTGGATAGTAATTGATTTAGTATCGTTTTTTTTATACACATCAAGAAACTTATATTTAACCGGATTGCTTTATATTATATTTACCTTACTTGCAACTTACGGATACTTTAGCTGGAAGAAAAAATTCAAACTACAAAATGATTAAAAAAATTGCGCTTATAGGTCCGGAATCTACAGGTAAATCTGACTTATCAGAAAAACTTGCAAAACATTTTAATACCGAATGGGTGCCCGAATATGCCAGAACCTATGTTGCAACATTAAATAGATCATACAATATTGACGATATTGTTTTAATTGCTAAAAAGCAATTGGAAATAGAGCATGAAAAAGAAAAAATTGCAAATAAATTTCTTTTTATTGATACCGAATTGATTATTGCAAAAGTATGGGCAGAAGATATTTATAAAACTTGTCCTGATTTTATTATACAAGAATTAGAAAAGCAGCGATACGATTTATATCTACTTACGCATCCCGACTTACCTTGGATAAATGATGGCATTAGAGAAAATCCGCATAGGAGAAAGTATTTTTTCAACGTTTATAAAAATGAATTAATAACAAGAGGCTTTAATTTCGCAGAGATTAAAGGAATGGGAGAATGTCGCTTACATAATGCCATTAAAATAATCAATAACTATTTTAAATTATAAAATTCATGAAAAAACTTAGTGCTGATGACTTAAAAAGAAAATCCATCGAAGAATTTAAATCGTCAGAAAAGATACCCGTTGTTATTGTTTTAGACAATATCCGTAGTTTGTTAAATGTAGGAAGTATTTTCCGAACAGCCGATGCATTTTCGATTGATGCTATATATTTATGTGGAATTACGGGAACACCTCCAAATAAAGAAATACAAAAAACTGCATTGGGAGCAACTGATAGCGTTACATGGAATTATTATAAGGAAACAAAAGAAGCCCTTGAAGAGTTAAAAAAATCAAACTACTTTATTTATGCCGTTGAGCAAATTGATAATAGTATAAAATTAAATCAACTTAATATAATCGAAAAAAAAAGGAAACTCGCATTCGTTTTTGGGAATGAAGTTTCCGGAGTTGACGAAAATTTATTATACTTATGCGATGCTGCTCTTGAAATTCCACAAACCGGCACTAAACATTCATTAAACGTGTCAGTTAGTGCAGGTATTGTAATGTGGGAAATTTTCAAACAATTTCAATAAACATTAGCTTATTCATATAATATTTACCGGTCGGAGCATGTACATGTTGTATTTAATGAAGCAGATTTTGCCTTACACTCATTTTTAAATTGTTCTATTTCTTTTTTCTTGCCGCATTCTTCAGGATAAATATAAACCTCCCAGCTTCCTCCTGTTTTATACTTATAATAGCAGGTAGTGCATTTTCTGCAAGAAGTGAAGCTGATGGCTGAAATTGCAAGTACAGTAAAAATTAATTTTTTCATATTAATTGTTTTAAAAATTAAATTAAGCAAATGTATTTTATTTAAAACAAATAAAAAAGCCTTATCTTTAAATTCAGATAAGGCTTAAAAATAATGAACTGAAAATTATTATTTGTCTGTACAGATACATTTAACTCCATACAGAGATGCTGTTGCATCGCACTCAGCTTTATAATTATCGAGTTCTTTTTTCTTGCCGCATACTTCTTCTTTCATATCAGTAAAATTTACTCCTTGAAAAGAATAATCAAATCCACAAGTTGTACATTTTTTACACGAAGTAAATGACAAAGTAGCTATAAAAGCAAAAGTAACTATAAATAGCTTTTTCATGAGTTTAGTTTTTAACTTCTTTTACATTCGCATTTTAATCCAACTGATGCTGCATCTGATTCACACTTTTTAATATCAGCATCAATATCTTTTTTCTTACCGCATTTTTCTTCTCCAGTCTGACTAACTGGTACACCAAACAATGTACCGCTTACAGTACATGTAACACATTTTTTACAAGATGTAAAAGTTGCTAATGATGCAACTACAAATAATGACAAGAAAATTTTTTTCATACTACTTTTTTTAATTGGTTAAACGATAAACAAATATATTTTATTTATCCAATAAAAAAAAGCCCGACCTAAAATTATTAAGTCGGGCCAACATTTTTAAAAAATTCTACTATTTGTCAGTACAAGTACAAGTTGCACCATAAGAAGCTGCAGCATTTTTACATGCAGTTTTAAAATTGTTAATGTCTTTCTTTTTACCGCATTGTTCTGGATAAGTGTAAGTATAGCTTACTCCAAATGCAGTGTAATCATACTTACAAGTTGTACACTTTTTGCAAGAAGCAAAAGAAGCAGCTATAACAACTGCAGCTACAATAGATAATACTTTTTTCATTTTGATATTTTTTAATTGGTTTTTAATTAGTGCGAAATTATAATTATAAGTTAACCATACAAAATATTTTGTATTTTTTTTCTAATAAATCTTACTAATAAAAAAGGCGGGGATTCCCGCCTTTTTTATTATGATGAATTTTAATTTACTACTCCGGCAAATTCTGAATTTGACTTATATTTTGCAAACTCCATGTCTTCTTTAGCTTTTGCTTTATATGAAGCATCTTTTGCTATACAATTTTTAAGGTTATTAACCATTAAGTTTACATCTCCTTTGCGTGCACCAATAATTGCTTTTAAATAATATCCACGAGCTGTATCTTTATCTTTAGAAGCATCTAAGGTAGATAAGGCTGCATCTGCATTACCGTTTAATAGCTGTGCTAAAGCAAGGTTATATGATTTTTCAGCATTTAAGCTTGATACTGCTGCAGCATAATTACCTTTTTTAATTTGAATAATACCTAAGTTATATTTTGCGTTGGCATCAGAGGAATTGGTATAATATTCCTCTGCCTTTTTTCTATCACCTTTTAAGTGAGCAACAACTCCCAAATTATTTAACACAATAGGGTTATTAGCAGAAATTGAATTTGCTTTATCTAACTGAGCTTGAGCATCGTTTAATTTATTTTGAAGTATTAATACATAAGCGGCATTGTTAAATCCTCTCCAATCTTGAGCATAAATTCTTTGAGCAGTTTTGTAAATGCTTAACTTTTGTTCTAAATCATTAGTTAATGTTGCTGCATAAAGAATTTCTTCTACAGATAAATCTTCAGGCTTAGAACTCACTAATGCAGTAATCTGTTCATCGGTTCGGCTAGGCTCTTCTGCATTAATAGTAATTATTGCTCTTCTTAACTGAGGAAGAATTTTATCAGCTACTTCTTTATAGGTAGCAGATAAGTTTTTAATTTCTTTCTCTCTTTGAACAGGGTCGCTGTACATCTCCAATACACGGATAATTAACTCTTTGTCCTTAATATCAGATTCTTTCATTAACTTTTTAAAGCCTTCCCAGTCTTCAGGGGTATTAGCAGTTTTAATAAAATCTGCATTTTTAGCAGCTTCAATTTTAGCTGCTTTAAATTGGTCGGCTATTACTCTTGCTGAGTTTTTTGCTCGATTTTCAGACAACCCTGCATTTAAAGATTCTTCACCATCAGGTGATGCATAAGCATGAATAGTAACACCTTTATAGATGTAATTCTTTTCTTTTCCGGTTTTAAAATAGTCTTTTAACCCTTTAATGTCTGCCTGGCTTAATTCAGAACTGCGAACTTCAGCACTTTGAATTAAGAAATGAATATCTGCGGTGTAATTTCTAGGTACTGTTTTTGTAAATTTATCTGCCCCTAATGTGGGTTTATCATCATTTGCTACTAATAAAGGAGTAGTTATTACGCCTTCTCCGATTTTAATTTCTGCAAATTCTTTAGACTTAGATTTTACAGAAGCAACGGCTTTAATCTTTAGGTCAGATACTTTTAAATCTGCTGAATAAGGAATTTTATCAGAATATGCATATGACCCTCCATTAGCATAGCTTATAACCGTTCCTTCTGCTGATGATTTTTCTCCTTTAAACTTAACTGATTTAAAAGCTTTTTCATCGCCAGTTCCTTTTAATACGGGAGTAGCTTCTACTGCTGCTTTTTTGGCAAATAATTTTGCAGGATATTTTACATTAATATTCACGGCAACACTATCGCCATGTAATTCTAATGGATTTGGTGTTACATCATATTTAATTTGGTTGGCATTTTTAACCATTTTACCCAAACCATTACAACCTGTAATTACAATACCAGCTATAAAGAGCATGGCAATTGGTTGAACTTTAACAGTTTTCATCATAATTTTTAGTTTTCGATTTTTATTAAAAACAGCGCAATATTAGTTATACTTTTTGATATATAAAAAGTTAAAGTGTAATAAATATAATTTTTAATTACTTTTTTAAGCTATTTTGGCTAAATGTAATGTATAAGATTATCGGTTTTCGATTTTATCATATTTACCAAACGATTAAAATGCTTTTCATTACCTACTACATTATATTTATTTACATTAACCCAAATTATTGGGTAAAGATGAGTATTATTTTTAAAATATGTATGATAAGCATTCGTTACCTTTTGTAAATAGGCTGTAGGTATGTTTTCTTCAAAATTTCTTCCTCTTTTTTTAATGTTATGCTTAAGCAAATCTTCTGCAGCATCTAAAAAAATAATAATATCCGGATTCCTTATGTATTCCTTGGCTACTGTAAATGCTGCTGTAAAAATTTTCAACTCGGCCGGTTGAAGATTAATTCCTGCAAAAATCAAACTTTTATCAAATAGATAATCAGAAACTATCACATTATCTTCATTTATATGCGCTAACTGTTGCTGATATCTATCCGCCAAAAAACTTAATTCTACATGTAAGGCATACTTTTTTGTATCTTTATAAAAATCTTTTAAATAGGGATTTTCTTCAAAATTTTCTAATAGTAATTTCGCTTTAAAATGTTCCACCAGCATATTTGAAAGAGTGGTCTTTCCAGACCCAATATTTCCTTCTATACAAATAAATTTTTTATTCATAGCACTTTTGTGATAACTGATGAATCTGCACATTTTATTGATAAATCCAAAATACAGCAATTTAAAACAGGGTGCTGCCAATCTGGTGCAATTTCTGCGCAAGGCACCAAAACAAATTTTCGTTCTTGCATTTTTGGGTGTGGAACAACAAGTTCATTTGTATTAATAATGATATTTTTTATTAAAATTATATCTATATCAATAATTCGTGATTGATACCCATTCCCTTTCCTAACCCTTCCTAAATCTCTTTCAATATTTAAAATATTATTTAAAAGTTCATTTGGAGTTTTTTCTGTTTCAATAATTAATGCCTGATTTAAAAAATCGCTCGCTTTAAAACCCCAGGATGGGCTACAATACAAAGATGAGACTTTAAATATCTGTCCAATTTTATTTAATTCATTCATAGCATGAGTGAACGTTTTTTTCACATCTCCCATGTTTGCCCCAAGTAGTAAAAGTGTTTCAATTTTATTTTTTGTTTCCATTAATCCCAGTAAAGTGCCACTCATGTAAAACAATTAAATAAGAAGATATGTGTAATATATATTTGCAAAGTAAACTTAAAATTTTTTTGCAATGAAACAATTTTTTAAAACTGTATTTGCATCGTTTCTGGGCACCTTAATTGCCTCAGTAATTTTTATTTTTTTAATTATTGGAATAATTGGCGCCATTGTAGCCATTTCAGGCTCTGATAAAGAAGTGGTGGTAAAAGAAAATTCTATTCTTGTAGTAAAATTCGAAGGCCCAATAACCGACAGAGGTTCCAAAAATCCATTTCAAAATTTGGGGGCGATGTTTTCTAAAGAGCAGGCTATTGGATTAAACGATATTTTAAACAATATTGAAAAAGCAAAAAACGATAAAAACATAAAAGGTATTTATATAGAAATTACTTCCGTACCTGCCGGAATTGCTATGGTGGAAGAAATTCGCAACAAATTACTGGAATTTAAAAATACCGGAAAATTTATACTTGCTTACAGTGAATATTATACACAAGGAGCTTATTATTTAGCCTCGGTTGCCGATAAAATTTATTTAAATCCGCAGGGAACTATTGATTTTAAAGGATTAAGCGCAGAATTGATGTTTTTTAAAAATGCGCTGGCAAAATTAGAAGTCGAGCCTCAAATTATTCGTCACGGTAAATTTAAAAGTGCTATCGAGCCGTTTATTTTAGATAAAATGAGCGATGAAAACCGCGAACAAACCATGACTTACATAGGTTCAATATGGAATCACATGGTAGATGGGATTTCAAAATCTCGTAATATTTCTGCCGAAGAATTAAATAAAATAGCGGATGAATTGCTTTTACAAAAAGCTGAAGATGCGGTTAAATACAAGTTTGCAGACCAATTGGCTTATAAGGATGAAATTCTTGAAATTTTAAAAGAGAAAACAGAAGCTAAAGCTGTTGATAAAATTAATTCTGTAAGCATTGCTGATTATACCAATGCGAAAGAAAGCAAGAAAAAAGATTTTACAAAAGATAAAATTGCCGTAATATATGCCGTAGGTGAAATTGATGGCGGTGAAGGCGATGATGAAAAAATTGGTTCTGAAAGAATTTCAAAAGCCATTCGTGAAGCACGTTTAGATGATAAAGTAAAGGCTATTGTTTTGCGCGTAAATTCACCGGGAGGTAGTGCATTGGCATCGGAAGTAATATGGCGTGAAGTTGTATTAGCCAAACAAGCAAAGCCGTTTATTGTTTCTATGGGCAATGTAGCTGCATCAGGCGGATATTATATTTCATGTGCTGCCGATACTATAGTTGCAGAACCCAACACCATTACCGGCTCAATTGGCGTATTTGGCGTATTGTTTAACGCACAAGGATTTATGAATAACAAATTAGGAATTACTTTTGACACCGTAAAAACCAATCTGCACGCAGATATTGGAAGCATTTACCGACCATTATCAGCAAGTGAAAAAGATATTATTCAGAAAAGCGTAGAGCATGTGTACGATGTTTTTATTACCCGTGTAGCTGAGGGTAGAAAACTTACTAAAGAACAAGTTGATCAAATAGGACAGGGAAGAGTTTGGAGTGGTGTTGATGCTAAAAGAATTGGCTTGGTAGATGTATTGGGAGGATTAGAAACTGCCATAGAAATTGCAGCACAAAAAGCCGGTTTAGAAAACTACAAATTACTTGCTTTACCTAAACAAAAAGACCCATTAGAAGAACTATTTAGCAAAGGAACAAGTTCAGTAGAAGAAGCCATAATAAAACATTTTTTGGGCGAAAATGCAAAATATTACATAACATTAGACCGCTTAAAAAAATATTCCGGAATACAGGCGCGTATGCCTTATGAAGTAGAAATTCATTAATTTTTTTTACATACTTAAAAAGGGAGATAAATTAATTTATCTCCCTTTTTATTTTTACATTAGTTGCAACAATTACTTACTCATGAATAACGAAGAAATAGCTGAACTTCTCAGTCTTTATGCCAACCTGCTTGAGCTGCATGGCGAAAACAGTTTTCGCTTAAAATCGTACCACAATGCCGTTTATAAAATAGAAAAACTTGAAACCGAATTAGCCCCCCTTTCTGAAAAAGAACTGGAACAAATTGAAGGAATCGGGAAAAGTATAGCTACTAAAATTTTCGCTTTAACACATCACAATAGTTTTAAAGAGTTGGAAGAACTCCTAAAAAAAACACCACAAGGAGTTATTGAAATGATGCAGATAAAAGGTATTGGACCTAAAAAAGTAGCTACTATATGGCATGAACTGGGTATAGAAAGCGTGGGAGAACTATTATATGCTTGCTACGAAAACCGTTTAGTTGAATTAAAAGGTTTTGGCGCTAAAACACAAGAACAAGTAAAGAAAAGCATAGAGTTTAAATTACATAACAGCGGAAAATTTCATTTTGCCACCGCTGAAAAAATTGCATTAGCTGCAAAAGATTATCTGCTTAAAAACGGAGCCTCTCAAGCAGAGATAACAGGAGATGTAAGACGATGTTGCAACATTGTTTCTCAAATTGAACTTTTATATATTTCAGATAAAGAAGTTGAATTAACTAATTTTAATAATCCGCATACTATTCCTGTTAAAATTATTAAAAGCAGCAAAGAAACATTTGCTACCCAACTATTTGAAACAAGCGCTGCAAAAGAACATTTGAACTTAATAAAATATACTTCACAGCAAGTTGCAGATGAAAAAGAAATTTATCAGAAACTAAACATCCCATTTATCATTCCTGAAATGCGAGAAGGGAAAGATGAATTAAAATGGGCAGAAAAAAATCAAAATTCTGAGATTGTAAAACCGGAAGATTTAAAAGGAATAATACATGTACATACTAATTACAGCGATGGTAAAAACACGCTTCGCGAAATGGCAGAATATTGCAAAGAATTGGGATATGAATATTTAGGAATTAGCGACCACTCGCAAAGCGCTTATTATGCAAACGGATTAAACCCTGAAAGAATTTGTGAACAACATCAGGAAATTGAGCGATTAAATAAAGAATTAGCTCAGTTTAAAATTTTCAAAGGCATTGAATCAGACATTCTTTCAAATGGCGAGTTGGATTACGAAGAAGATATATTAAAAAGTTTTGATTTTGTAATTGCATCGGTTCATTCCAACTTAAAAATGAACGAAGAAAAAGCCATGCATCGTTTAATAAAAGCTATTGAAAATCCATACACCACCATACTTGGGCACATGACAGGGCGATTGCTTTTATATCGCGAAGGCTATCCGATAAATCATAAAAAAATAATTGATGCCTGCGCAGCAAACAATGTAGTTATTGAACTAAATGCTCACCCATACCGACTGGATATAGATTGGAAACACATTTATTATGCCATGGAAAAAGGCGTAATGATTAGCATTAATCCTGATGCACACGAAAAAGCCGGCTATCACGATTTATATTATGGTGTTTGTTCTTCCCGAAAAGCAGGGCTGACTAAAAAATTTACATTTAATGCATTATCTTTAGCAGAAATAAGCCAAAAATTTAAGAAGTAATTTTTTCATGATTATCATCAATTCCATAGTATCCTGGTTCATAAAAAAACGCATCCATCAAATTGAATTATTTCGCAAACACCCAATTGAAGTGCAAAACGAATGGTTTGAAAAACTAATCACCTCTGCAAAAGATACCGAATGGGGAAAACAATACAATTACCAAAGTATTGAAACCATTGAGCAGTTTAAAGAGCGCGTACCAGTTCAGGATTATGAAAACCTGAAACATTATGTAGAGCGCTTAAAAAAAGGCGAACAAAATTTATTGTGGCCATCAGAAATAAAATGGTTTGCAAAATCATCAGGTACTACAAATGACAAAAGCAAATTCATTCCTATAAGCTCCGAATCGCTGGAAGAATGCCATTACAAAGGCGGAACGGATATGCTTTCTATCCATTATAACAACTTTCCCGACTCGAAAATATTTAGCGGTAAATCACTCATGATGGGAGGCAGCCAACGAATTAATGAGTTTAACGAAGAACAAAGTTATGGTGATTTATCTGCCATTATCATGCATAATATGCCTGCCTGGGCACAGTTTTTCCGTTCACCGGAATTATCAGTTGCATTAATGGAAAACTGGGATGAGAAACTGGAAAAAATGGCAGAAATTACATCAAAAGAAAATATAACAAACATAGCAGGTGTACCTTCGTGGACTTTGGTTTTGGCAAAAAAGATTTTGGAAAAAACCGGCAAAAAAAATCTGTTGGAAGTATGGCCTAATCTTGAATTGTTTATGCATGGAGGTGTTAGCTTTACACCTTATCGCGAACAATTTAAGCAATTAATACCAAGCGATAAAATGCAATATTTAGAAACCTACAATGCATCGGAAGGTTTCTTTGGAATTGAAGATATTCCCAATAGTGGCGATTTATTGCTCATGCTGGATTATGGCATTTTTTATGAATTTATGCCTTTATCAGAATTAGGAAAAGAATTTCCTAAAACCTTGCAATTAGACGAAGTAGAATTAAACACTTCTTACGCACTGGTAATTTCTACCAATGGAGGCTTATGGAGATACATTTTAGGAGATACCATAAAATTTACCCACCTCTACCCTTTCAGAATAAGAATTACAGGACGCACCAAGCATTTTATTAATGCTTTTGGAGAAGAATTAATGGTAGAAAATGCCGATAAAGCACTTGCAGAAGCATGCAAACAAACTAATGCAAGCATAAATGATTACACCGCTGCACCCATATATATGAATGAAGGAAGTGGAGGACACGAATGGTTAATTGAATTTGAAAATCCACCACACAATTTAGACGAATTTAAAATCATCTTAGATAATGAACTTAAACGTATCAATTCCGATTACGAAGCTAAACGATATAACAACTATATCTTAAAAGAACCTAAAATAATAAGCGTACCTAAAGATACGTTTAAAAACTGGCTCAAACATAAAGGTAAATTAGGCGGACAGCATAAAGTTCCGCGCCTATCGAACAATCGTGATTATATTGACGAAATAAAATCATTTATCAATTGAAAAAAAATAATTTCCAAGGCATCATTTTTTTTATTGCAATGCTTATTCAAACACATTTGCTTGCACAGACCTCCCCGTATCGTTTAATCAACACAATTGATACAAAAGCAGATGCCTTTACCAGCGACAACATTGGAAATTTTTACCTATACAATAAAAATGAAATTCTGATGTATGATTCTACCGGCTTTTTAAAAAATAGGTTTAGCGATAAAAGTTTAGGAAAAATTACATCGGTAGATGCAAGAAATCCTTTAAAAATAGTAGTGTTTTTTGAAGATTTACCTGCTATTATTTTTTTAGATAACATGATTGCACAAAACGGTGAAACTGTATGGCTACAAAAATTACAAATGGAGCAAACTTCCGCTGTTTGCGCATCATACAACAGCGGGCTTTGGTTATACGACCGCTTACAATTTCAATTAACCCGTGTTGATCAACATTTTAAAATAACACATCAAACCGGAAATTTAGCCCAGATAATAGGCACTCGTCTAAACCCGGAATGGATGATGGAAGAAGGAAACTGGCTATATGTTTACAATCCTTTATCGGGCATCCTTATATTTGATATTTATGGCACTTATTTAAAAACTATTCCAAAGAAAAACCTTGTAAATATGCAAGTTTTTGAAAATAATCTTTTACTTTTTGATGGGGAAAAATTTATTCAATACAATACTAAAACACTTCAAGAAAAAATCATTCCACTGCCCGATATTCCTTCAAATGAAATAAAAATGGTGAAGGTAAATAAAAATAAATTGGCTGTACTTACCAAAGGCAAATTGCTAATTTATGCCTTAGCTTGATGTAAAAGTTTTTCTTTAAGCAAAGCCAATTCTTGCGCAAGTTTTTTATTTTGCTCTTGCAATTTTGATAATACAATTGAAAGATGTAACAAGTAAATCATAATTACAAAAATTGCACCTGTAAAAACCATATTGGGGGCTTCATATATTCCCAGTATTCTAGAGAAAACTTCCAATCCATTTCTCCAAACAGAAAATATTACCAAAATAATTGTACAAACAATCCAAATGATTGCATATTCTTCGCGCAATTTTCCTTTTACTATTAATCGTGCTATGTAAAGCAAGAACCCTAAACTTGCCAATATGGCCAATATCTGTATTCTATCCATAACTAGTTTCTTTTATATAATCTAATGTAAGTAAAAATTAAAGCGAGTGAAACTTTAAACATATAATATACCGATGCATAAAAACCTATGGAAGAAACGCCACCTTGCCTTTCCTGCATTTTCACAGGTGTTTCTACTACCTTTAAATTGCTTTTTGAGAAATAAATAATGGCTTCCGGCTCCGGGTATTCATCTGGATAATATTCATCAATTAATGCTAATGCCTTTCGATTAAATAAACGATAACCGGAAGTAGTATCAGCTATTTTATAACCGGTCAGTACCTTTATTAGTTTAGAAAAAAATCTTATTCCAATCCTTCGCATATATGATGACTGAAAACCTTCTCCGGAAATAAAGCGAGAACCAATCACCACATCTGCATTTTCGTTATTAGCACACTCTATCAGTTTTATTAATTCTTCAGCCGGATGTTGACCATCGCCATCCATTTGCACAGCATAGTCAAACTTATTTTCAAATGCATATTTCATGCCCGTTTGCACAGCTCCTCCTATACCAAGATTTACGGGAAGATGAATTGCTACACAATTGATTTTTGATATTATTTCGCCTGTTGCATCTTTAGAACAATCGTTAACTACAACCGGAGTTAGTAATAAATTAAATTTTGCTGCTGCCTGATGCACGCTTTCTACAACCATAGCAATAGATTGTTCTTCATTATAAGCAGGTATAACAACAGCAATTTGCATTATATAATTCCTTCTCTTAACAAATCATGAAAATGTAAAATGCCTGAATAAGAACCCTTATCGGTAACTACTAACTGGGTGATATTATATTTTTGAAACATTTGCAATGCATTTACAGCCAGCTCTGATTTATCAATGCATTTAGGATTAGCAGTCATAATTTCTTTTGCAGTAATTCCGGTTAAATCGGTAGTCTTTTCAATCATTCTTCTTAAATCTCCATCAGTAATAATACCAATAAGTTCACCATTTTTTAACACCGCAGTGGTTCCTAAACGTTTAGAAGAAATTTCCATAATTACCTCTCTTATTCCGGCATCAACATTCACCTTTGGAACTTCATTATTAACTATCAAATCGCCTACCTTTAAATACAGTCGTTTACCCAGCGAACCACCCGGATGATACTTAGCAAAATCTTCGCTGGTAAATCCTCTGCATTCTAATAAGCAAATTGCAAGCGCATCGCCTATTACCAATTGAGCCGTAGTACTAGATGTAGGGGCCAAATTATTAGGACAAGCTTCTTGAGGTACAGTACAATTTAAAACAAAATCAGCTTGTTTAGCTAAATAAGAATCTGTATTACCAACTAAAGCAATAAGTTTATTCCCAAAGTTTTTTAAGAGTGGAACCAATACTTTTATTTCGGGAGTGTTTCCGCTTTTAGAAATACATATAACCACATCATCCTTTTGTATGGTTCCCAAATCGCCATGAATAGCATCTGCTGCATGCATGAATATGGCTGGAGTTCCGGTAGAATTTAATGTAGCTACAATTTTAGTTGCAATTATGGCGCTTTTGCCAATGCCTGTTACAATTACTCTTCCTTTGCTGTTATAAATATGCGTTACACAAGCGGCAAATTCATCATTTATGTAATTTGTAAGACCTGCTATGGCTGATTGTTCGAGTGCTATTGTTTTTTTTGCACTTTCTATTATTTTATCAGGACTCATTTTAATTTGAAAATTAATAAACAAATAGTATTAAACAATAATTTAAAAATTTATTTATCGAACAAAAATATATTTTGGTATTTTTTTTTGTTAAAGCTATATAATTTGTGTGATTATTACGGAATTTTTATTATATCTTTAGAGTGCAAATTTTAAAAAAGGGATAAAAATGATAGAAGAGATTGAAACCAACTCACTTACAGAATCACTGCAAAAGTATTTTGGGTTTAGCAAATTTAAAGGAAATCAGGAAGCAATTATCGCCAATTTATTAGAAGGAAGGGACACCTTTGTAATAATGCCTACCGGAGGCGGCAAATCATTATGCTATCAATTACCTGCATTAATCTGCGAAGGAACTGCTATTGTGGTATCGCCATTAATCGCCTTAATGAAAAATCAGGTAGATGCTATTAGAGGATTTAGTGCTGAAGACGGAGTAGCACACTTTTTAAATTCATCACTTAATAAAGGCGAAATAGCACAGGTAAAAAAAGACATTCTTTCCGGAAAAACTAAACTATTATATGTAGCTCCTGAATCATTAAACAAACAGGAAAATGTAGAATTTTTATCGGAGATAAAAATATCCTTCTATGCCATAGATGAAGCGCATTGTATTTCAGAATGGGGGCATGACTTCCGGCCTGAATATCGCAGACTTCGTCCTATTATGGAACAAATAGGTAAACGCCCTGTAATAGCATTAACAGCTACTGCTACACCTAAAGTTCAGCAGGATATTCAGAAAAATCTAGGAATGATAGATGCTGATTTATTTAAATCATCATTTAACCGCGAAAATTTATACTATGAAATTCGCCCAAAAGGTGATAATGTAGTTAAAGACATTGTTAAATACATCCGCCAGCAAGAAGGCAAATCGGGCATTATATATTGCTTAAGCCGTAAAAAAGTAGAAGAATTAGCTGAGTTTTTGCAGGTAAATGGTATAAAAGCATTACCGTATCATGCAGGATTAGATGCTGCTACACGTGCCAAAACTCAAGACCAATTTTTAATGGAAGAAATACATGTTATAGTAGCTACCATTGCCTTTGGAATGGGAATTGACAAACCGGATGTACGATATGTAATACACCACGACATTCCAAAAAGCCTGGAAGGTTATTATCAAGAAACCGGACGTGCCGGACGCGATGGCGGAGAAGGAAACTGTATAACTTTTTACAGCTACGATGATATTGAAAAATTAGAAAAATTCTTAAACGGCAAACCGGTTGCCGAACAAGAAATTGGCAAACAATTATTGCAAGATGTAGTATCGTATGCCGAATCGAGCATGTGCCGTAGAAAAATGCTCTTACATTATTTTGGCGAAGAATTTGACGATTCTAAATGTGGAGGTAATTGCGATAATTGCAGAAATCCAAAACCAAAATTTGAAGCTCAAGAAGAAATTTTGTTATTATTGCAGACGATTTTAGCCGTAAAAGAAAAATTCAAGGCAAAACACATTGTTAATGTTTTACTTGGACAAAGTTCTTCAGCTATTAAATCGTATAAGCACGATGAACTGGATGTATTTGGTGAAGGAGCAGATCAGGATGAAAAATTTTGGAATACCATTATCCGTCATTGCTTAATAATGGGTTTAATAACTAAAGACATAGAAAACTACGGTTTACTTAAAGTAAGTAAAACAGGTAAGGAATTTATTAAAAAACCGTATCAGGTTATGGTAGCCAAAGAACAGGATTTTGATAAAACTAACGATGATGAAGAAGTATCGCAACCTTCATCCGGTGGTGGAGGAACTGCTGACGAGGCATTATTTAACATGCTAAAAGATTTACGAAAAAAAGTAGCAAAAAAGGAAAACCTACCTCCTTACGTTATTTTCCAAGATACATCTTTGGAAGAAATGGCCACTTCTTACCCAATTACGCTAGATGAATTAAAAAACATTTCAGGGGTAGGTGCTGGCAAAGCAGCTAAATTTGGTAAGCCGTTTATAGAATTAATTGCTAAATATGTAGAAGAAAATGAGATTGAACGTCCGCAAGATTTAGTAGTTAAATCACCGGTAAACAAATCAGGTTTAAAAGTTTATATCATTCAAAGTATTGACAGAAAAGTTCCTTTAGATGCAATTGCCGAAGCAAAAGGTATTGAGATGGACGAATTGCTAAACGAAATTGAAAGCATTGTTCATTCCGGAACTAAGGTAAATATTAAGTATTTTATTGACGAAGTAATTGATGAAGACAAACAAGAAGAAATTTACGAATACATTCGCGAAACCGAACATTTTGATGTTGACGAAGCATTAAAAGCACTTGGAGAAAATGATTATTTGCCCGAAGAAATCCGATTGATGCACATTAAGTTTATGAGCGAAATGGGGAATTAAATCCTCAAAATCTCTAAAAAACTCCCGAAAATCGGGAGTTTTTTATTTAATATTTATATGTGTTGAAACAAAATCCTTAAGATAAAAAGGCTCAAAGTAAGCTACATCTTCAAACTCTTTTTGTTTCCATTTTTCAAGTGCAGCATGTATTAAACCTTTTGCTGAAATAAATTCCTGTTGTGTAAAAATATAATTGTTTTTATTCTTAAAAACTTCTTTGCACTTTTGAGCGCCATCGCCAAATAAAATTACTTTTTTATCACCTACAATTTTATCAAAAATATGTTCTGTTATAATTTCTGCCGAAACTGGTTTTATCACATTTAAATATTTATCATAAATAGCACAATACACTTCCATTCTTCTGGCATCTATCATTGGACATAAATAGAGCCTCTCCCCTTTATATTCTTTTACTGCCAGGTTTGCCATTGATAATAAGGTATCAACAGCAATAATAGGTTTTTGAAGCGCAAATGCCAATCCCTTTACAGTAGAAACACCTATTCTTAAACCGGTATAAGAACCCGGACCTTTGCTTATGGCAATGGCATCAATTTGTAGCAAGGACACATTTGCTTTAACAACAACCTGCTCAATAAATACAGTAAGATTTTCTGCATGGGAATAGGTTCCGCCATGCTCTTTAAGCGATAATAATTCTTCTCCCTTAAACAGTGCTACGGAACACATTTTTGTAGCCGTTTCAATACATAAAATTAAAGGAGCTTTCATTATTAATGTTTAAACATTAATTTATTTATTTTTATTTTCCTGAACATCATCTTTTACCACAACTTTATCTCCGTCTTTCAATTGTTTAGAAACAGTGGTATATGGCCCTGTAATAACTTCTTCTCCAACTTCAATGCCTGACAGCAGTTGAATGTATTTACTATCTTGAATTCCGGTTTTAACTTTTTTCATCACGGCTTTACCATCCTGATATACAAAAACACATTCAAAACTGTTTTCACGATTTAATTCATCCGGTGATACTTTATTTTGTTTAATTTTTGCTGTATCTTCTCTGGTTGTAACCGATTGTATCGGTACACTTAAGGCATTATCTACATAACTGGTTTTTATTTCTACCGAAGCCGTCATACCCGGACGAAATGGTGATAAATGAGGTTTTTCTTTGTTAATTAAATCTTCATACGAATTTCTTAAAATTCGAACTTTTACTTCAAAATTGGTTACCTGATCTGCCGAAAGCCCTGTTACTTTTGCTGAATTAGCAATTTCCCTAACTACGCCTTTAAACTTTCTTCCTAAATAGGCATCAATTTCTACATCAGCAGTATCGCCTAATTTAATTCGAACTATATCGTTTTCGTTTACATCAACTTTTACTTCCATTTCTGTAAGATTTGCTATACGCATTAATTCAGTACCGGCCATTTGCGTTGTTCCCACTACTCTTTCGCCTTTCTCTACATTTAACATAGAAACTGTTCCATCAACCGGAGCTGTAATAGTTGTTCTTTGCAAATTATCATTTGCTTCATTTAGTGAGGCTTCGGCACTTTTTAAATTATACTCTGCAGCAATAACATTTTGTTCGGCAGCTTCTACTTCTGCTTTAGCAACTTCATATTGCGATTTTGCTGCATCAAATTCTGCTACTGAAATGGCACCCTGCTGATGCAAGGTTTTGTTTCTGTTAAATGTTGCTTCTGCATTTATAAATTGGGCTTTGCTTTGAGCTAAACGTGCTTTAGCATTTGCAACGTTGGCTTTTGCCGTATTTAATGCCGCTGCTAATCTATCGCGTACGGATAAATATAAATCAGGATTAATTTTAACAAGTATATCTCCTTTTTTAACCTGGTCGCCTTCTTTAACATTTAACTCTATTATTTGTCCGGAAACATCTGAGCTTATTTTTACTTGTACCTCTGGTTGTACTTTACCGTTTGCTATTACTGTTTCAACTATTATTCTATTTTGCGCTTTCTCTGTTGTAACATCAAATGCTTTTGGTCCTTGCATACCTTTGTAAATCGCAAATATCAGCAAAAGCAAAATTGAAACTCCCAAGTAAATATGTTTTTTCTTAATTTTCATTTTTAAACATTTATTAATTAAATCCTAAGGGTTTCCCTTGGTAAAAATCTAATATTTTAACTTTAAACGTATAATCAAATTTTGATTGTAAAAGTTCTGCTTGTGCTCTGGCAAGGCGATTTTTAGCATCATTATATTCAATGGCATTTACTGCTCCAACATTAAAACGTTGCTCAACGTAAGTAAAAGCTTCAGTTAATGCATTTACTGATTTTTCAGTGGCCACATATTTTTTATATGCAGCCACCGCATCAGCATGTGCTTGTTGTATTGTTTTTTCCAACTGGCGTTTTACGGTTTCCAAAGCAAGTTCTGCATTGCTACGCTGAATTTTTGCATTTGATGTTGCTAAACGTGCTTGCAGGCCATTAAATATTGGTATTACTAAATTTACTCCAATAGTTCTGTTTTGATTATCTAGTAGCTGACGATTAAATGGAGTAACGCGTGTATCAAAGGTATAATTTGGAACAAGTACATAATCCATAGCAGTAGTAAAGCCAACGGTATCAAAACCTGTTAAAATAGGACTTCCGATTACTTCTTTTCGTAAACCTGAAAAACCTGTTCCATACGATGCAGAAAGTGTTAAACGTGGCGTATAAGTTCCTCTTGCCGACATTACTCCCATATTTGCGCTGTTTACTCTTATTTCGGCAGCTTTTATATCGGGTTGATTATTTATTGCAGCCTGATAAATTCCGGATGGTGGCATATTTAAGGAATTTTCTAAAGGGAGTACCGTTTGTGGCTTTACAATTTTAATACGTTCCTGTGTATTTAATTCCATTAACTGCATAAGTGTAAGATATGCAATGTCTAACTGATTTTGTATAGTAATTTTTTGTAATTCATCATTAGCTAACTGCGCCTGCATATCGAGGATGGAGCCTTTTGCTACTGCGCCTGTATTGAATAATAAGTTGATTCGTTCTACTTGTTTTTGAGAAAGCAAAACTTGTTGCTCTGCTATTTGTAATTGTTCTTCGAGGTACAGTACATTTAGGTATGCTGATATAACTGCTAGTGCTATATCGTTTTTAACTTTTTCTAAATCATATTTATTTGCCAGTAAGTTGTAATTGTTCTGACGGATGGCATTAATAGTTTGAAAGCCATTAAACAAAATCCAGTTGGCACTTATAGAAAATGCATTAGATTGTACGGTTTGTGTAGCAAACTGATTAGTAAAAGGATCAATAGTTCTTCCAAAGTTATAATTGTGTGAGGCAAATGCATTTAATGTTGGTAAGGTGGCTACTTTGCTTCGTAAATAATTTTGTTCTGAAAGATTTTGATTAAGACGACTTTGTTTTATTTGAAGATTATTCTCAAGGGCAAAATCTATACATTTTTTTAAATCCCATAATTGTTGAGCATGGACAGAAAAAGTTAAAAGAAAATGTATAATTAAAACAAATTTACGCATAGGATTAAATTATTAAAGCAAATATACATTACCGATAAAAGCAACATACATCAATTCGATTAATGGAAGGATTTTGTGCTGATTGGCAAATAATGCTTTTAAAAGGGTAATTTATTTTTGCATTTCAAGCTGAAGCTGAATATCTTCCCATCGTTTGATTTGCTCGGACAGATTTTCTTTTAACATATTGTATGTATTAAAAAATGCGCTATCGTTTACTAATTGCTGATAATTATCCGGATTTTGAAGTTTATTATCTGCCTGTGCAATTTCTTTTTCTAATCGTTCAATTTCCTTTTCAATTTTTGAAACTTCGTTTTGTAATTTTCTCAGTTCGGCATCTTTTTGTTTCTTATCATTCTGCTCATTGGCAATAGATGTAACCGATGCTTCTTCTTTCTTTTTCTTTTCTTCTTTAAGCGTTAATTCCAACTGATTAAAATCTTCTACCTTACGCATTTTTAAGTATTCGTACACATCGCCTATGTATTCTTTTACTTTTCCATTGCTGAATTCATAAACTTTGTCGGTTAATCCTTGAAGAAAATCGCGATCGTGCGAAACTACAATTAAGGTTCCATCATATTCTTTTAATGCATTTTTCAATACATCTTTTGAGCGCATATCGAGGTGATTGGTAGGCTCATCCAGCACCAATAAATTATAAGGATGAAGTAATAATTTACACATGGCAAGGCGTGATTTTTCTCCTCCTGATAATACTTTAACTTTTTTATCTACATCATCGCCACTAAACAAAAATGCACCTAATAAATTTCTTAAACCTTTGCGAATATCACCAACGGCAACATCGTCTAAGGTTTGCAATACTGTTCTTTCACCATCCAGTGTGTCGGATTGATTTTGTGCATAGTATCCTATATCTACATTATGCCCTATAATTATTTCGCCTTCTCCGGTTTCTTTACCCACAATAATTTTAGATAAGGTAGATTTCCCTTCTCCGTTTCTTCCTACAAAAGCTACTTTAGAGCCTCGTTCTATAAAGAAATTTACATCTGAAAATATTTTCTTTTCTCCATAATGTTTAGCTGCATTTCTGGCTTCTACCACAACTTTACCTGAGCGCGGTGCAGGAGGAAAACGGAAATAAATACTCGCACTTTCTTCGTCATCCACTTCTACTTTTTCTATCCTGTCGAGCTTCTTTATTAAGCTTTGGGCAAAGGATGCCTTACTGTTTTTTGCTCTAAACTTATCAATAAGTTTTTCGGTATGTTCAATAAACTTTTCCTGATTACGCTGCTCTGCTAATTGCACAGCTATTCGCTCCTGACGCAATTCAACAAATCGGCTATAATTTGCTTTGTAATCGTAAATTTTTCCGTTAACTATTTCTATTGTTCTATTGGTAATGTTATCTAAAAAGGCTTTATCGTGTGAGATAAGAACAACCGCTCCAAAATAAGAACCTAAAAACTCTTCCAACCACTGAATAGATTCTATATCTAAGTGATTGGTGGGCTCATCTAATAAAATTACATCCGGCTTTTTTAACAGGATTTTTGCAAGCTCAATACGCATGCGCCAACCTCCGCTAAACTCGGTTGTCTGACGGTCGAAATCGGTTCTCTTAAACCCTAATCCTAATAATATTTTTTCGGTTTCTGCATGTACCGAAAAACCATCTATCATAGAAAAGCGTTCATTCAGATCGGTTAATTCCTGAATAAGATTCATGTAATCATCTGTTTCGTAATCGGTGCGCATTAAAAGTTCTTCATTAATTTCTTCTAGGCGTTTTTGTAAATTTTTAATTTCATCGAAAGCGGTAGCAGCTTCATCAAACACTGTTTTACCTGACTGATGCGACATTTCTTGCGGCAGATAACCAATCGCCAGATTATTTTGCATGGCAACAGAGCCATTGCTCGGTTTTTGAACTCCGGCAATTATTTTCAGCATGGTAGATTTACCTGCTCCATTTTTTCCTACAAGTCCTATTCTATCGCCTTTATTAATTAAAAATGATATATCGGAGAATAATGTAAATCCTCCAAATTCAACCGTAATATTGCTAACTGATAACATAGGATGCAAATTTAGCTCTAAATATTGAAATCAATAGACTTTAAAACCATTTTCGTGTAACTTTTGTTACATATCTAATATTTTTTAAAATATAACTTTGCAAAAAGATAAGTATGATACCAAAAGGGAATATGTTTTACAGCATTTTTAAAAATCGCTGTCCAAGATGCCATGAAACCAATGTATTTATAAATAAATCTCCTTGTAAAGCCGGTTTTATGAAATCACATTCTCATTGTGCTCATTGTGGATTAAAATACGAACAAGAACCCGGTTTCTTTTACGGTGCCATGTATGTAAGCTATGCATTAACAGTTGCTTTTAGTGTGGCTGTATTTGTGGCTTATTATGTTTTTTCTTTGTTGTTTAAATATGAATTTAACACCTTGCATTATTTAATAATAAACATGCTGGGTTTGTTTGCCTTTTCGCCTATTATGTTTCGCCTTTCGCGCATGGTGTGGATTAACTTTTTTATTTCCTATAAACCGGAACAAAGAGGCGAAAAATACGAACGCAATTAATTGCTGGTATTAATTACCTTTGCAGTTAATGGCATTATTTTATTCTACTAAAGATAAATCCACGATTCTGCATATTCCTGATTGTAGCGTATGGAATAGTTTTATTCCTCACAATCAGGAAAACTTAGAGCTGCTTTTAATTCCTTACGACATAAAAAATAAATTTGAAAAATTACATTCGACTAATTTTGACGGAATAAAATGGGATGACAAAATTCATCGAATCAACTTAACTAAAACACATAATCTATCTTTAGAAAAAACATCTCATTCTCCTTTAAAATCAATAAAAACACGAGAAAGCAAAAATTTATACATCGAAAAAGTAAATATCTTAAAACAACATATTCAACAAGGCAATATTTATGAGGTAAATTTTTGCATGGAATTTTTTGCAGAAGATGTAAAAATCAATCCATTTGAGTTATATCAAAAACTGATAGAAATTTCTCCCATGCCTTTTTCATGTTTTGTAAAACATCAAAGCAAGTATTTGTTGTGCGCCTCACCTGAGCGTTTCTTAAAGAAAACCAACAACAAATTGCTATCGCAACCAATTAAAGGAACTATTAAAAGAGGACTGACTAATGATGAAGATATGCGTTTAAAAGAAGAGTTAAAAAACAGCAGTAAAGAACAAAGCGAAAATGTAATGATAGTTGATTTAGTGCGAAATGATTTGTCGCGTATTGCTAAAAAAGGTAGCGTAAAAGTAGATGAATTATTTGGCATTTACAGCTTTCCGCAATGGCATCAAATGATTTCAACCGTCTCATGTATTATAAAAGATGGCGTTTCGTTTGAAAAACTTTTAAGAGCAACTTTTCCTATGGGTTCTATGACTGGTGCTCCTAAAATAAGCGCTATGAAACTGATTGATGAATTCGAATCAAGCAAAAGAGGGATGTATTCCGGTTCGGTTGGAATTATGATGCCTAATGGCGATTTTGATTTAAATGTAGTTATTCGTAGTATTCAATACAATGCTGACACCGGTTATTTATCGTTTATGGTAGGTAGCGCCATTACCATACATTCCGATGCAGAAAAAGAATATGAAGAATGCCTGTTAAAAGCAAAAGCAATTTTATCGGTATTAGGCAATCCTGAAATTGTATATTAATTATAGTTTTCAAAATCGAGTTTTCCGCCAAAATTGCGCATTTGCTTTAAAATCCACTGCTGCCGACCTCTGATGTATGACGAAGGATTTACTGCCGAATATTTTCTAGGATTAGGTAAAATTGCAGCTAATAGTGCAGCCTCTTCTTTTGTTAATTTTTTAGCAGATTTTTTAAAATAAATTTGCGATGCCGCTTCTGCACCATATATGCCATCGCCCATTTCAATCACATTTAAATACACTTCCAGTATGCGTTCTTTATTCCAAAAAAGTTCAATTAAAAAAGTAAAATAAACTTCAAAGCCTTTACGAATCCAACTACGCTGAGGCCACAAAAAAACATTTTTTGCAGTTTGCTGACTAATGGTACTTGCTCCACGAGTAGTTTTTCTACCTTTCTTTTTATTATGTTCCATGGCTTTTTCAATAGCTTTAAAATCGAACCCATGGTGTTTTAAAAAATTTTGATCTTCAGAAGCAACAACTGCTAATTGTAAATAAGGTGAAATATTTTCTTTATTCTCCCAGTTTTTCTTCCATTTCAAATCTGCTCCATCTATCAATTGCTCAAAACTTCTGATAAACATTAAGGGAGTTGCATAAACAGGCAACCATCTGTACAAAATAGTTACTAAAACAGAAGATATTAAAAACACCAATGCTGCCTTTAAGCACCAGTTAAAAAGTTTTTTAAAAAATGCTTTTACTTTTTTCAAGCTGCAAGAATATTGATAGGTTTGCAAAATTAAATCAAAATATCCATGCAGCACTATAGCTACGAAGAATTAAGAACTTTCACCTGCAACATATTTCAAAAAATGGGATGCAGCAATTCTGATGCAGCGATTGCAACAGAAGTATTACTGAGTGCCGATTTAAGAGGAATTGATTCGCATGGTATTGCTCGTCTAAGCGGTTATGTAAGATTATGGGAAGCAAAAAGAATAAATACTGCACCTCAGCTTAAAATAATTCACGAAAGCCCATCAACAGCAGTAGTAGATGCTGATGCTGCATTAGGCCTTGTAGCAGCGCCCTTTGCCATGAAAATTGCTATTGAAAAAGCAAAACAAGTAGGTACTGGTTGGGTTGCCGTAGAAAATTCCAATCACTATGGCATTGCCGGATATCACGCTATGATGGCTTTAGAACATGATATGATTGGTATTTCAATGACCAACGCATCGCCATTGGTTGCTCCAACATTTTCAACCGAGCGCTTATTAGGTACCAATCCTATTTCTATTGCAATACCCGCGGGAAAAGAATCACCATTTGTTTTAGATATGGCTACAACTACCGCTGCAAATGGCAAACTGGAAATTTTACAAAGAAAAAATATGAATGCACCATTAGGATGGGTTCAAGATAAAAACGGTGTTACAACAACAAATGCCAATGCTGCAAAAGAAGGAGGCGCGCTTTTACCTTTAGGTGGCGACAGGGAACATGGAAGTCATAAAGGATATGGATTAGGAGCTGTTGTTGATATTTTTTCAGCTGTTTTATCGGGAGCAAATTACGGCCCTTGGGTACCCCCATTTGTCGCATTTTTAAAACCAAGTGAAAATTCTGTGGGTAAAGGATTAGGTCACTTTTTTGGAGCTATGCGCATTGATGCATTTCGTGATGGAGCAGAATTTAAAACGCACATGGATAATTGGATACGAACTTTTAAAAATGCAAAAGTTTCAGAAGGCAATAAACGAGTCATCATTCCCGGTGAACCCGAAATGGAAATGCAGCAAGAACGATTAAAAAACGGAATACCCTTATTAGAACCTGTTGTAAACGACCTTAAGGAATTAGCACAAAAATTTAGTCTTAAATTTTAAATTTAAATTTAACTTCTATTTTTAAAAATGTATATTTGAAATAATAAATAATCTAACATGCAAAAAATCATCTTAATAATTAGCCTTATTTGTTTTAGCCTTGCAGGAATGGCACAAAACAAACAAACAGGGAATGCCCCCACTCAAGGGCAAAGCCAAGGAAAAAATGTGCAACAAAAAACACCTGAACAACTAAAAAAAGAACAGGAAGAAAAAGAAAAGGCCGAGAAAAAGAAAAAAGAACAGGAGAAAAAAGAAAAGAAAGAGAAGAAGGAAAAAAAGGAAAAGAAAAAAGAGAAAAAGAAGAAGAAAGAAAAAAAACAGGATAAAAAAGACAAGAAAGAAAAGAAAGAAGCTAAAAAAGAAAAAAAAGAAAAGAAAAAGGAAAAAGAAGAGAAGAAGAAGAAAAAGCTGGAAAAGAAAGCTAAGCAAAAAGAAAAAGAAGCAAAAAAAGCAAGAAAAAAAGCCAATAACTAGCCAGATAAGCCTCCTTAAAGGAGGCTTATCTGTTTTCACGACTACATGTTAAAAACTCAATTGATAAGAGGTAAAAACAAAATATTTAACCGCTATTTTTGTCCTAAGTTGTTATTAAAACATGCGCTTAAATACTATATATATCATCATCTTATTATTTTTAATTACATTTAAATTGCCTATAAGTGTAATTGCACAGCCTTCTGAAACGCGCATATCCAGAGAGGAATATATTCAAAAATATAAAGATATAGCCATACGCGAAATGTTGGAGTTTAATATCCCAGCCAGTATTAAATTAGCTCAAGGCATATTAGAATCGGGCGATGGTAATAGTCCGCTTGCAAAATATGCAAAAAATCATTTTGGAATTAAATGTCATAAAGAATGGGATGGACCAACCTTTATACAAGATGATGATGAAAAAAACGAATGCTTTAGAAAATACAGCGATGCGGATGAATCATACAGAGATCATTCTCTTTTTTTAAAAGGAAGAAAATGGTATGCAGAACTTTTTGACTTGAAAATAACAGATTACAAAGGATGGGCTTATGGATTAAAGAAAGCAGGCTATGCTACACACCCCAAATATGCCGAATTATTAATTGAAATTATTGAAAAAAATGAGCTGTATCTATTTGATAAGTTAGATGAGTTGCCTAAATCGCTTCATGCTAAAAGCAGTATAAGTTCTAAAAAACCTGAAAGAAAAAACTATGAATTTTCCACTAAAAACAACATACGCTATATTGTAGCACAAAAAGGTGACACCTACTATAAAATTGCTCACAGATACGAAATGGGATTATGGCAAATTTACAAATACAATGATTTAGAAAAATCTGATATTTGTAAAGAAGGAGAATTAATTTACTTACAACCCAAACGAAGAAAAGGCGATGTAGCAACACACACTATCACCAAAGGAGAAACCATGCGAAGCATTTCTCAAATGCATGGAATAAAACTAAAACGCTTATATAAACTAAACAATTTACCCTTCGATTATCAGCCTAAAATAGGGGATGTGCTTAAACTAAAATAAAGTTTAATAATTTAGATTAGAAGATAACCAACGCTCCATTTCGTCTAAAGATTTGTTTTTTCTTTTTGCAATATCTGATACCTGATCTTTTTCTATTTTTCCGATACCAAAATATTGCGATTGCGGATGTGCAAAATACCAGCCACTAACCGATGCTGCCGGATACATGGCTAAACTTTCGGTTAATTTAACACCTGTATTTTTTTCTGCATTTAATAACTTAAACAGTGTTATTTTCTCTGTGTGGTCGGGGCATGCCGGATAGCCCGGAGCAGGACGTATGCCTTGATATTTTTCTTTAATTAACGATTCATTATCCAAATTTTCATTGCTTGCATAACCCCAGTATTCTTTTCTTACCTGCTCGTGCATATATTCTGCCAGTGCTTCGGCTAATCTATCTGCTAAGGCTTTTAGTAATATACTGCTGTAATCATCATGTTCTCTTTCAAATTTTTCAATCCATTTTTCAATACCTATTCCGGCTGTTACCACAAAAGCTCCCATATAATCTTTTATACCACTTTCTTTAGGCGCTATAAAATCAGCAAGGCACATGTTATATGCTCCCTGAGCTTTTTGTGTTTGTTGACGTAAATTATGATTGATGGCAATTACTTCATTTCTGTTTTCGTCTGCATAAATTTCAATATCATCATCGTTTACGGTATTAGCCGGGAATAAGCCAATAACAGCTTTTGCAGAAATCCATTTTTCGGAAATTATTTTATTTAACATTTTACCTGCATCTGCATAAAGTTTTTTTGCTTCAGCTCCTACAATTTCGTCTTCTAATATTTTCGGGAATTTTCCGGCAAGCTCCCATGTTTGGAAAAAGGGTGTCCAATCAATATAATTTTTTAAAACTGATAAATCTATATGGTCAAAAACTGTTACCCCTATTTTTTTTGGTGTTATAACATCGTTTTGATTCCAAACAATAGGAAATTTATTTTTGCGTGCATTTACTAAGCTTATATAGTTTTTTGAATCTTTATGTTTACTGTAGTGTTCACGCATTTTAGCATATTCATCTTTTACGCCCTTAACAAATTCTTCTTTTTCGTTATTTAATAAACTGCCCGCAACAGGTACTGAGCGTGAAGCATCTAACACATGTACTACAGGTCCTTTTGTATAATTAGGTTCTATTTTAACTGCGGTATGTACTTTAGAGGTAGTTGCGCCACCAATTAACAACGGAATATTAAAATTTTGCCGCTCCATTTCTTTGGCTACATAAACCATTTCGTCTAACGAAGGTGTTATTAATCCGCTTAAACCAATAATATCAACGTTTTCTTTTCGGGCTGTTTCCAGAATTTTTTCTGCAGGAACCATTACTCCCAAATCAATTATTTCATAATTATTGCAACCCAATACTACTGCCACAATGTTTTTGCCTATATCGTGAACATCGCCTTTTACGGTAGCTAATAAAATTTTACCGGCAGTGTTTTTTGACACACCCCCGGCCCCTCTCAAGAGGGGAGTTTCATTTTCTTTGATTGAGGCAGAAGTTTCTGATACTCCTTCTGATAATGGTGTTACAATTCCCTTGTTTGCAATTGGAGTTTCAGTCTCATCTTCTAAGATGGAAGCTGTATTCCCTTCTTTTGTGAGGATAATTGTATTCCGGCCATTTGTAAGGGTAGTTATATTGCCCCCTCTTGAGAGGGGGGTAGGGGGTGTGTTAATTTCATTCCCCGTCAAACAATTTAAAGGCAAATTATCTCCCATCAATTCACTTAAATCACCTTTTTCGTAACACTCTATATATGCATCAATAAATCTTAATACAACGGGAAGTTGAGTAGCTATTTGTTCATCTTTTAAACGAAGAACATTCAAACCTAATTCATTCAATTTATTTTCTTTCTCGATGTCTTTTTCATAAACCTCTTGAATGTGATGTGTTTTTCCGTCTAATTCAATCACCAATTGCAATTCATAACAGAAAAAATCAACAATATAATTATCTAAGGGTTTTTGTCTATGAAAATCATATTTTCCGGCATATTTACCTTTTAGTTTTTTCCATAGTATTTTTTCAGATTGAGTAGGGTTATTTCTTAATTCTCTTGCGAGTTTTTTTAATTTTGGATTGTATGGAATTATTTTTCTTTTTGACACACCCCCGGCCCCTCTCAAGAGGGGAGTTTTATTGCTCAAATCTTTATCATTGTTTGTAATAGCATTTTCTTCTCCTTTTTGAAAATTATCCATACTACTTTTTATTTTCTCCTCATGAGAAACATTTACACTATTATTTATTTCCCCCTCTATAGAGGGAGTTAGGGGGTGTGTTATGTGCACTTCTTCAACCTTATTCTTCGCCTCCTCAATATATGGTTGCAAAAAAGCTACTGCTTTTTTCATTACGCGTGCACTTTTAACTACCTGTGGTAAAAACATTTTTCCGCTTCCAAACAAGTCTCCTACCACATTCATTCCGGTCATTAAAGGTCCTTCTATAATTTCTAATGGTGCGGAATAAACACTTAATGCCTCAAGCATATCCACTTCTACATATTCATCAATACCTTTTACTAATGAATGTGTAATGCGTTCTTGAAGCGATAAATTTCTCCATGCATTTTTTTCTTCTTCTTTATCCTTTGTATTATATTTTTGAGATTTTATTTTTTCTGCATAAGCAATTAATTTTTCTGTAGCATCGTCTTTTCTATCCAGCAAAACATCTTCTACCAATTCCAACAATTCTTTCTCTATTTCATCATACACTTGTAATTGCGAAGGATTAACTATGCCCATATCCATTCCTGCTTTAATTCCATGAAATAAAAATGCCGAATGAATGGCTTCTCTTACATAATCATTTCCTCTAAACGAAAATGAAACATTACTCACTCCACCGCTAACTTTTGCTAGTGGTAAATTTTGTTTTATCCAACGTGTAGCTTCAAAATAATCAACAGCGTTTTTGCGATGCTCTTCCATTCCTGTCGCAACTGGAAATATATTAGGGTCGAAAATAATATCCTGCGGAGGAAACTTAACTTTATTTACCAATATATTATAAGCACGTTTGCAAATATCAATTCTGCGCTGCAAAGTATCTGCCTGTCCTTGTTCATCAAAAGCCATTACTACGGTTGCAGCACCATATTTTTTTACCAGCTTAGCCTGACGAATAAATTCTTCTTCACCTTCTTTTAATGAAATTGAATTGACAATTCCTTTCCCCTGAATACATTTTAATCCGGCTTCAATTACATGAAATTTTGATGAATCAATCATTATTGGAACACGCGATATATCAGGCTCTGCTGCAATTAAGTTTAAAAAAGTAGTCATAGCTTCTACAGCATCCAACATCCCTTCATCCATGCAAATATCAATTACCTGTGCACCGCCTTCTACCTGTTCTCTTGCAACAGAAAGTGCTTCATCATATTTTCCTTCGAGAATTAATCGTGCAAATTTTTTAGAACCGGTAACATTAGTTCGTTCTCCAATATTCATAAAATTACTGTCGGGTCTTAATGTTACGGCTTCTAATCCGCTTAATCGTAGATAGGGTTCAATTTGAGGTATTACTCTTGGTTTGGCATTGCGAGCATGTTCTGCAATGTGTGCAATATGTTCGGGCGTTGTTCCGCAACAACCGCCTACAATATTTACAAATCCACTTTCTAAAAAATCGTGAATTTGACATGCCATGTCATGTGGTGTTTCATCATATTCTCCAAACTGATTGGGTAAACCGGCATTGGGATAGGCACTGATATAATATGGCGCTTTTTCTGAAAGTTCTTTTAAGTAAGGACGCATATCTTTTGCTCCTAATGCACAGTTTAAACCAATACTTAAAATATTTGCATGCGATACCGAATTTAAAAATGCTTCAACTGTTTGTCCGCTTAATGTTCTTCCGCTGGCATCGGTAATGGTTCCCGAAATCATTATCGGAAGTTCCATGTTTTTTTGTTCAAATACTGATTGTATGGCAAACAATGCTGCTTTCGCGTTCAAAGTATCAAAAATAGTTTCTACAAGTAGCAAATCTACACCGCCATCTACTAACCCGTTTACCTGTTCGATATATGCCTCAACTAATTCATCCCATTTTATGGCGCGATATCCGGGATTATTTACATCGGGCGAGAGAGACAAAGTTCTGTTAGTTGGCCCAATGGCTCCTGCAATATAAATATTTTCTTTCTTAACTTCATTTACTGCTTGTTTAGCAATTTTTGCGGCTTCCAGATTTATTTCATAAGCAAGATTTTCCATGTGGTAATCAGCTAATGAAATTTTTTGTGCGTTAAAGGTGTTAGTTTCAATAATATCGGCACCTGCTAATATGTATTGCTTATGTATTTCTTTAATTATATCGGGTTGTGTTAGTACAAGTAAATCATTGTTACCTTTTAAATCGCTATGCCAGTTTTTAAAACGCTCTCCGCGGTAATCTGCTTCTTGTAATTTATAGCGCTGTATCATGGTGCCCATGGCACCATCAATTACTAAAATGCGTTGTTGTAAATCTTTTTTGATATCCATAATAACCAAAAGTCCCAACCGTAATCGGATGGGACTTATAAATTGTTGTTATAACATTAAAATCTTTTTCCGACTTATCTTTATCCACCTGAGGCGGACAGGATTTGGCACTGGTGTGGATTATGACTTGCTCTGCATAATCCTAAATCCCTTCTCAATGGGGGGATTTCACTTTGCCGGGGTTTCATAGAGCCAATCTCTCCACCCCTCTTGATAAGTTTTTTTAAAGAACAATAACTAACTCTTAAAAATTTTTTTTCTGTAAAACACTATTACAATAAGCCCCAAAAGCAAATATGGAATAACCATGATGTATAAAATAGCATTATTAACTCCTTTCCCTACATCACTGGCATCGGTTTCGATAGTTGCTTTACACATGGCACATTGTGCAAAAGCAGAATCTGCAACTAAAATAAGTGCAAGTAAAAAAAATAGTATGAAAAAATTTTTTTTCATTAAATTAATAATAAGGAGCTATCATCAAATAAACTATTACTCCGGTAATGGTAACATATAACCACAAAGGTAGGGTAATTCGGGCAATTTTACGATGCTTATCGAATTTTTCGCTTAAAGCTCGCACAAAAGAAATCAACACTAGTGGCACAATAACTGCAGCCAAAATAATATGAGAAATAAGCACAAAGTAGTAAATTGATTTTAAAGCCCCTTCACCGCCATATATGGTAGGCTCTGAAGTAGCGTGATAGGTTATGTATGATAATAAAAATAAAACTGATAATCCTATAGCACTTAGCATTAGTTTGCGGTGCAATTCAATATTTTTATTTTTTATGGCAATAAATGCAGCAATTAACAAAACAGAGGTAGTGCCGTTTAAGAATGCATTTAAGGCCGGTAAAAAAGTAAGCTTAGAGCCTATATCTAATTTAGGAGCAAAAAATAATACAGCAACAGCTATAGGAATAATAATTGATACTGCAATAATAAATGGTGTTAGATTTTTTTTCTGAAGTGTTGCCATTATTTCTTTTCCTTTCTTGGTTTCATATAGTCTGCAATTAGCAGTTTAATATCGTCAATAAGATTTTTTTTAATTTCAGAAATACTTGTACCATCGTAAAATCCTCTAATTCTTCCTTCTTTATCAACCAGCACCACTTGTTCTGAATGTAAAAAACCTCCGGGAGCTAATACATCTTCACTTGCATTTAATAGATAACCCTCTAAGGCAAGTCGATAAAGATCTTCTTTATTACCAGTAACAAAAAACCAGCGCTCATTGTTCGCATGAACAGTTTTAGCATATTCGGCTAAAACCGGTACGCTATCATGCTCCGGATTTACTGTATGAGAAATAATCATTACATCAGGGGTTTCAATAAAACGATCCTGAATGTATTTTAAATTAACCGCCATTTTGGGACAAATAGTCGGACATGTAGCAAAGAAATAATTAGCTACATAAATTTTTCCTTCCAAATCCTTTTTTGTAATGGTATCTCCATTTTGATTAACGAATTTAAAATCGGGGATGGTATGGTAGATAGTATCCGAAACTTCTTTACCATCTATAATTTTAGTTACAAGCTCTCTTTCGCCATAAATTGGCAATGAGATGAAATTATGTTTACCTGTTGCTAAAAAGAAGTAGAGTAAAGTAGGAAACAGCAGGATGGTAAGTAGAATTATTAAATTACGAGTCCTGCTGCTTTTAAAAGTACTGTCAGAATTATTGCTCATTACCAGTTAAAATTCTGGTCCATTTTAAAACTATAAATAGCTTCTGTTAATACGATAAAAATTAAGTATAATGCAAATAAAATAAATGGAGCTAAAACTGTCCAACGGAAATTTTTCTTTTCATCGCCTAAATGCATATATGACATTACAATGTAAAATGCTTTTACAATTGTAAGGGTAATAAATGTAATAAGTAAAAAAGGTTTGGCATCAGGAACTCTTGAAAATTTAAAACCTAAACCTACTTCTACTATTGTTACTACTAATAATAACCAAAATATTTTCCAAATTACGGCTCGCTTCTTTTTTCCTTCTTCTTCTCCATGTATATGTTCTAATGCCGGTTCAATTATATCATCTCTGTGCATATTGATAGTTTTTAAAAGTTAGAATTTATTTGTTATAATAAATAGAAGAATGTAAATACAAATACCCAAACCAAGTCAACGAAATGCCAATAAAGTCCTGTTTTTTCAACCATTTCATAGTGCCCGCGCTTGTGATAAATTCCTAACATAACTCCGATTAATATAACAATATTAATTACAACCCCACTAAATACGTGGAAACCGTGAAAACCTGTAATAAAGAAAAAGAAATCTCCAAACAAGGGATGGCCATATTCGTTTTCTTTAAGGTTTGCACCTTGAATCCATCTGGCCTCTGCAAGCATTTTTTCAGCATCTGCACCTTTAATTAATCCCGGATTATCTTGCCAGCCATCAAACAAACGAACGGTAGCCGGTTTAATAGCTGCTCCTTCTTCCCATTCTTTCAGCATTTCTGCATGACCATGCTCATCGGCTTTAACAATATGGAACACATCACCCATTGGTGTTACATAAGCGCCATGCTCAGTTCCATGTATAAAATGATACCACTCATAAGCCTGAGAACCTAAGAAAATGAACCCTCCGATAATGGTTAAAATCATCCATTTAATTACTCCGTTTTTATCCAAACGGTGTCCTGCCTCTACGGCTAATACCATAGTTACAGAACTCATAATTAAGATAAAGGTCATCAATCCAACATAGGCTAATTCTATGTGTCCATCAACAAATGGGAAATGGGTAAACACATCACCTGCAACAGGCCAAATATCCTGATACTTATGACGCATAAAACCATATGCTGTTAAAAAGCCGGTAAATGTTAAGGCATCTGAAAGCAAGAAGAACCACATCATCATTTTTCCATAACTGATTCCGTATGGAGAACGATAAGCTCCTCCCCAAGCTTTACCTGTTTCTACATGTGTAGTTGCTGACATATTAATTAAGGTTTATATTTTTTTTGAAATTATCGCTGCAATTTTAATGAATAAAAATTAAAAACAGTAATAAATATACCCATAAAATATCCAAAAAATGCCAATAAATACCAACAAGCTGAATTCCAAGATATTCAGAAGAATTATATTTACCTTTTTGGGCTTTAAATATTACTATTACAAGATTGATGATTCCTCCTAAAAGGTGTAAAACATGTAATCCTGTTAGTACATAAAAAAACGAACCTGCCGGATTACTCTGATTTCCTGCAAAATACACTCCATTTTCGATTAATTCTCCCCACCCCAAATATTGCATATATGAAAATAACAATCCCAACAATAGTGTGCCCCATAACCACATTTTAATACCCTGCTGATTATCTTTTTTTGCAGCATTTAATGCCATTATCATGGTTATACTACTTATTATAATTACAGCTGTGCTGAAATAAAAAATAGGAGGAATCGGAAATTCAAGCCAATTACCTTCTGCTTTTCGTAAAATAATTGCACTGGTTAAGGCGGCAAATAGCATAACAATACTTGCAATACCAACCCAAACCAACATTTTTTTGGTTCTAATTTTTATCTCCTTTAATTCATCGGGAGTATAGCCAGAAACTGTTTCCATATTTTTTAAAGTTTATCTAACCAAAGCGCAATTTGAACAATGGGTAAATATATAAACGATGCAAACATTAAACGTGATGCATCTTTAACATCGCAAGTCTTTAAAAGTTTAAACGATTGCCATGTAAATAAAACTCCGCAAATTGTAACAATAACAGCTGAAACAATACCACTCATACCAAAAATGTATGGCATTAATCCTATAGGTATTAAACCCATAGAGTAAAATAAAATTTGATAAGCGCTTGCTTTGCCTCTGCCACTCGCTGAAGGCAACAATTTAAATCCTGCTTTTTGATAATCTTCATCTAAAACCCATGCTATTGACCAAAAATGTGGGAACTGCCATATAAACTGAATGGCAAATAACAAACCAGGCTGCAAACCAAATTTACCTGTTTCGGCAACCCATCCCAACATAGGAGGTACCGCACCCGGAAATGCACCTACAAATACAGCTAGTGGACTTACTTTTTTTAGCGGTGTGTATATGAGCGTATAAACTACCAGTGCGCCAAAACCATAATAGGCACATAGCGGATTAAGATATTTGTATAATATAAAAGTACCAATAGTCGCCATTATAACAGCAACTAACCATGCTTCAGCAACAGTTATTCGCTCCTGAGGTAAAGGGCGATTTTGCGTGCGCAACATTAATTTATCAGTATCTTTTTCAATAATTTGATTGATGGCATTTGAAGCTCCTGTTACTAAAAAACCGCCAATGGCTAATAATAAAGCTTTGTTCCAGTTAATTTCGGAAGCTGCATACAAATAACTGATTACTGCAGAAAATACCACTAAGGATGCTAATCGCGGTTTTGCTAATTTAATGTAATCAGAAAGGCGGGAAGCTATATTCACTTCTTTGGATTGCGTATATGTTTTTACAGACGGCACGTGTATAAAAAACTTTGCAAAGGTCTGTTTTTTTTTGAATTGGCAAAAATAAAAAGACAGTAAAACTTTTAATTAATATTATTTCTAAAGTTAAAAATCATAATACTTGTTACCAATAGCCGTACAAACGCCTCCGATTATAAAATGTACGTTTTGATTGTTATAGATATTTTTTAATTGTCGGTTTGAATAAGCTGCAAATAGTGAAAGGCGCATGCTTGGCACAATTAAATAATCTACTTTAAAATCTAAACAGTTTAAATTAGTCGCAATGCCTTGCCCCATATAATTGCCATATTCTGCTGGACGTTCGAGATAAGATCGATAAATATCTCTACCGAAATAAATAGTGGCTTCGTCATCGCCATAAAAAACTCTAACCCATTTTAATTCTACGCCTAATCGTTTGTAATAATAGCTTAATATCATTACGTTTTCTTCAAAATTAGCGCCCTGTGGGTGTGCCAACGGTTGATTAAAGTGTCCGTAATTTTGTAATATGCTGCCATGTGTATAGGTAAAAGGGCGCACAAAATTGTATTCAGATTGAAAAGACAAATTTTTAATACTGAATAAATCCATCCATTTCATACCAACTTGTAAGGCATATTTATTTGCCCACCAGCCATTACGTGCACGGATTTCTTTCAATAAAAATTCATCAATAACAGCTTGCCCGTAAACTACAAGCCAATTAAACAAACGATAGCGCACATTTACACCCATTAAGGCATTATCGCCCGAACCAATGGAATATTCTACCGGGCGGTAAAAAATTACGGGGTTTAAATAATTTACATCGTAATAAAAAGCTGCGGTACTGTCGCGCGTTTCAAAAACAATGGATTCAAAAAAACCAATATTTAAATGCTTGTTTAAATTCCAGCTTAAGTAATGCATTGCTGCATATTTCTTTTTAAAATCGGCTCGATTGCCATTGCTAAAGCGCACATCATCTAACTGCATAAATAAATTGGTGTATTGCAGTTTCCAAACCTTGGTATTTATCTTAAAATAAGGATTATTATTAGCATTGTCTGATAACATGAGCGAACGATAGCCATCGCCAATAAAATGTTTGCCATTTCCTAATTCAAATAAAAAATAGTTGGATGGCTGATAGGTGAGATATGCGGCGGTATTTTGATAGGTGTATCTTCCGTTTTTTACAAATGCATAACCTTGCCCCGGCACTATGTTTTTTTGTTGAATAAAGGTGTCTAAAAAATGCGGAAATAAACTGTTACCATAATTATACTGTAATCCTGCTCCTATTACATTTTTATATTGTAAAGTTGCATTAATTCCCATACTTAGCTCCTGCCAGTTTTCATTACCAAGCTGCGCATTTATAATTGGATTGGCAATGATGTGAAGCTGATTTTTTACTGAATCTGATTGCTTGCTTGATTTAGGATTAAAAAAATAACGATACAAACTATCGTAGCCACTTATCTGATTTAACTGATTTTGATAATAAGGTTTTACCTGTGGATGAAAATCGGTCCCTACAGTATATAACACTTTATCAAAACGATGGTAATATGAATTATCTAAAGGAATTTGAATAGCCTGAGCAAAAACGATGTTTGAACAAAGAATTATAAAAGAAAACAAAATATAATTCTTGCTATGACTCATTCTTACTATTTTTTAAGCAATTTTTCACCTATAAACAGGGATAATTCTAATAAGATAAAGGCAGCGGAAAAAACTATAAAAAAAGTACTTGTTCCATCTAATTTTTGAAGCAAAATGGTTAACAAAGGCATAATGATAGAATAAAGGTATATTACTAATACGGTTTGTTTATCGCTAAATCCTGCTCGCTGAAAACGATGGTGATAATGATTTCTGTCGGCTGTAAAAGGAGATTGTCCTTTTATTGTACGATAAAGAAAAACTCGAAAGGTATCTACTAATGGATATGCTAAAATAGCTAATGCTAAAATTGGCTTAGAAACAAGTTTATAATCGTGATGCATTAAATTTAAAGGAAATTCTACCAATCTAACAGCAAGAATTGACATAAACAATCCTATGGTTAAAGAACCTGAATCGCCCATGAATATTTTGGCAGGCGAGAAATTAAATATTAAAAAACCAAGCAGAGCACCACATAACGACAATGCCAGCGATGCCATTACAAAACTTCCCTGTGAATAAAAAAACCATGCAAATATAAAGGAAGCAATGGCTCCTACTCCACTAGCTAATCCATCTACTCCATCAATTAAATTAAAGGCATTTACTATAACAATATATGCAAAAACCGACAACCCTATACTTGCCCATTCTGGAATTTCGCGTATCCCAAATAAACCATGCAAGGAGGTTATTCTTACATCAGCCATTAATACCAAAATACCTGCTGCAATAAAATGTGCCAGTAGTTTTTTTACGGGAGCTGTACCAATTATATCGTCTTTAACCCCTACAAAAAATAATAACAAGCCGGTAGCAACCAGATATTGTAATAGATTAGGTGTGCCACCTCTATACCATAATGAAAAAGAAAATATGGTTGCAGCAAAAATTATAATACCTCCAATAGTAGGTATTCTGCGCTCATGGAGTTTGCGATCTTGGTCAGGTTCATCAAACAATCGCTTCATTAGTGCCACTTTTATCAAAGCAGGTGTTGATAAAAGCACCACCAAAAATGAGGTGATAAAAACAAGTATAATGATTAATTTTTCCAATCTTCAAACAGCAAGCAAATATAATTAAAAGCTTTTATCATAAAATAGGTTAAAAATCGTAATAAAAGTTGGCTAAATTGGTACTTAACGAAATAGAATAAATAAATGAATTATGAATAGGAGCAAGCGGAATAGCATTCTCGGTTCGTAAAAATAAACTGCCGGCAAGTTGCATATTGGTTTTACGATTAATGATATATCCTGCTCTTATTTCCTGAATGGTTAATATGGTGGTTATTGGTCTTGCAAACAAATCATTTTGTACAGAGGTGTAATTCGATTTAAAAATATCGTTTCCAAAATTTCCACCCTGATTATCTTTATCAATATGAGCAAGCGAATAACGATATTGAATAAATAAATCTTTAAAACTATAACTAGTTCTTAATAGCAACTCGTTAAAATTTGCCCCTAATGGATGTGTGAGCGATTGATTATAATGCGTGTAGCTTTGCAATGGAATGGCATGCGAATAGGTAAAAGGTTTAATATTATTATACTCCAACTGTATAAAAAGATTTTTAGGCAGCTCAAAAACTTTTATTCCAGCCTGATAAGCAAATCTACTGCTCTCAAAATCATCAGAAACTAATTGGCTGTATAGTGTAATTTTTTTATGTGCTTTAAATTTTAGATTAAGACCAACTATTGCATTGTGCTCATCGTTTAAACCATATCGGAGAGAATTAGCAAAAATAATCGGCATAGCGAATGTAGGCTCAAATGGTTTAACAGAATTGGTATCCTGCATTTGCCACATAATTCCTTCAAATAATCCAATATGTATTCGTTTGTGAGGATTAAAACCTAAATAATGAAAAGTTGCTTTTTTTCTATAAAACAAATTTTCTGTAATTGTAGAAACTCTGGTGCGTTCTAAACTTTGCAATACTGCATAAGTGTTTACATATTGAAACTTTCCATATTCGAGCGTACTTTTAACATAAGGATAATTAAACGCATTATCAGAAAGTAATAAAGAACGATAACCTTCGCCAACAAAATTTTTGCCGTGTCCGGCGCGGATATTCCATTTGAAATTATCCGTATTAAAAGGTGTATAAGAAAAGTACCCCGATGCCATGGCATAATCAAAGCCTCCGCGTTTAAAATCTTTTACTCTACCCTGCCCTGGCGCTATACGATATTGTTTAACATAGCGATGCAAATAATCAGGAAAAAATGCTTGGTTTTCGTAAAAAGAACTCTCGAATGAAAATTTTTGATTAATGGTTCCTTGTACTAAAATTCCTCTGGTATTGATATAAAAATTGGTAGTATCTGCTCTCAAAGATGAATCTGCCAAATCATTCATTAATGAAAAATTAATTAAAGGATCAATGCTTAAGTAAAAATCATCTTTCTTCACTTCTATTAAACTTTCTTGCTTAAGTTTTCGTCCTAAAAAGGTTTTTCTTATAAAATGTTTTTGATAATCATTTTCAGCTATTTTTAAGGAATCATATTTTACAAATGAGTAAATTAAAGGTTTGAACGATGTTTGAACATTATTATCAGGATGTTGAAGATATTTTTCAAATTTCTCGTTTATCTGATTATTTAATGGCAATTCTAATTGCTGGGCTTTTATTTTTAAGGAATTAATGACAATTAAAAAAAGAAAAAATAAAAAAGATGAAATACGAAAAACGGAAAATGGCCGGCAGTAAGCAATTAATAATTCGTGAAAGTAATATGCTTGTCCCAATTTATCAGAAAACTTAATAAAAGAGATAAGCCATTTATACATTTGCATATTAACTCATTTATACATTAATTACACCAGCTCATTTAAATAATCTATTACATCTTCGTACACCATTCTTATTCCATGTTCAAGTTCTATTTTATGCTTCCATCCAAATGAATGTAGCTTAGACACATCCATTAATTTGCGGGGAGTACCGTCAGGTTTAGAGGTATCAAATCTTAATTCACCTTTATAACCCACAATATCTTTAATAAGCAAAGCAAGTTCTTT
>CALKJP010000067.1 GCA_937995645.1 uncultured Bacteroidia bacterium | reverse complement strand
CCAGGCCAATATACCGGTGGCAAGTGGAATATATTTGATACATGTAGATGTGCCGGGAGTAGGTCAAAAAGTAATAAAATGGTATGGTGTAATGCGTCCGGTAGATTTAGATACTTTCTAAAAAAATGTTCTTAATTATAAATCAAATATATGTTTAACAATTTAAATTAAATGATAATGAAAAAACAATTTTTTCTATTAAAAGCTTTAATTATTACAATTTTGAATACATCGAATTCACAAGTGTTAAACCTGCAAGACACTGTTGTATGTTTTACATGGAATACTGTTTCTAATTCATGGGATAGTAGTTATAAATATATTTATGATTACAACAGTAGCGGTAAAAAAATAAAAGATATTCAACAACAATTTAATTCACCTAATTGGGAAAATTTCCAAAAAACAGAATATCAATACGACTCAAATCATAATCCAATTCAAGAGGAGTACTTTAATTGGAATACGACAGTATGGGAGCCGATTTTTAAGTTTTTTAAAATATATAATTCAAACAATAAATTAATAGATCAATACTCCTTGAGTTGGAATGGATCACAATATGATTCTGTTTCATGGAATATATATACCTATGATGTAAATGGATATAATCAAACTATGATTTCAAAAAATTGGAATGCTGGTAATTGGGAAAATTCATATGGTTATATAAATACAAATGATGCAAATGGAAATATCTTAATAACAATAAATATAAATTGGAATGGAACACAATGGGATTCAATATTTAAAAATATAAACACATATAATAGTAATAATAAACCATTAGTTAAAATAAATCAAAACTACGATTTTATTGCTAATGTATGGCAAAACCTATCTAAAATAGAAATGAATTATGATACTAATGGAAATTTAATACTTGAAAATTACTTCTTTTGGAATGGTTCAGCATGGGACAGTACACAAAGAATAATCAAAAATTATAATTCTAATAATTTTATAGTAAATCAGATATATCAATATTTTCAAGGAGGTGTATGGAATAATAATCAAAAGACGGAATATTTATATGATACAAATAACAACAATATTTTAACAAAAAATTATTTATGGCAATCTGGTAATTGGGTCCCAAGTAACCAAGATTCAAGTATTTATAATACAAACGATCTCATTGTTGAAGAAATATGGGGAAACTTCCCGATGGGAAACTACCAAAATTTAAATCGTTGTATATATAGCTATAAAACAATAAATACAACTAGTATTCAGCAAGATATAAATTCTGGTAAAATATCATGTGTATTGCCTAATCCATACTCTGGACAAATCATTTCTTGTAATTTAAATTCTGAAAAACAATACATAGCAACATTAATAGATATGCAAGGAAGAATTGTGAGTCAAACTAAGATAAATGCAACTACAAATGAATTTACTATTGATAAACCTTTTGATAAGGGGTTATACATTTTAAAAATAATTGATTTAAAAGGCGAAGAAGCTTTTAATTCAAAAATATTAATAGATTAATAATAGATATAACTTATACTTAAATAAGTTAGTCCCTCATCGTCCCGATTCTTTCTGCAAACTTTAATGGTGGGAATGTTTGTAAGAGAGAGTCGGGTTCGATGATAAGATGTAAAAAATAAATGTATGAAAAAAATATTTACAATTGTTGTTGCAACATTGATATTTAATCTTGCTAATGCTCAATTTTTTATAAATTTTTTAAAATCTGATACGCTGGTAGTTAATAATGTAAAATCAAGAATTTGGAATAATAATTTATATTCCTTTGATTTGTATCAGTCGGCATCACATGAAGTACCAATAGGCTCAGGTAAACATACTATTTTTGCCGGCAGCTTATGGATTGGTGGTAAAAATAATAATCAAATTCATCTTGCTGCACAACAGTATTTAATGGGTTTAGATTTATATCCGGGTCCAATTTCAGATTCCGTACATTATACTTCATCTTATGATTCTACCTGGAGAAAAATCTGGAAAGTTTCTCGTCAGGATATTTTATATCATGTTTCTAATTTTTGGCAGTCGGGTTATGCTATGCCTAATTCAATTTTAACATGGCCTGCGCATGGAAATACTGCATTAGGACAGAGTTCAAACCTTGCGCCTTATGTAGATTATAATAATAATGGTATATACGATCCGCAAAATGGCGACTACCCTTTAATAAGAGGCGATGAATGTATTTATTTTATTTGTAACGATGACCGAGGTTCACACAATGAAACAAATTGTAATAAATTAAAAATAGAAATACATGGCATGCAGTATGCCTATAATTGTGCTCAAAGTTCATTGTTAAATGATGCCATATTCTTACATTATGATATTTACAATCGTTCAACCTTTACTTATGATTCTACTTTTATAGGATATTTTACTGATTTTGATATAGGTTTTTCTGCAGACGATTTTGTTGGTACTCATGTTTCTAAGGGCTATATTTATGGATATAACGGTAATGCTGTTGACGGAACAGGGGCGCCATATCAATACGGTCCATTTCCACCTGCGCAAGCTACTGTATTTTTAAAAGGTGCTAAACAAGATGCTGATGGTTTTGATAATTCATTTGGAATAAGTGCCGGACAGTCTGTTAACGGCTATGGATATAGTGATGGTATCATTGATAATGAATATAGAGGTTTAGATTTTTCATTTGCATATTATAATAATGGAGGCATCTATAGTACAGTAATGTCAACTCCAATTGTTTGTTCAGATTATTATAATTATTTAACAAATAAATGGAAAGATGGCACTCCTTTATATTACGGTGGCACAGGGCATATATCTAATCCAAACACTACCGATACAATTTGTAAATTTTCATTTCCTGGCAATTCTGACCCTTTAGGTTTTGGTACCAATGGTATAATAATGCCTCCGTGGGATGAATTCAATTCGAATAATATCCCTTATGACAGAAGAATATTAGGCTCCTCAGGACCATTTACTTTTCAGCCCGGTCAAAAACAAACGTTTGATATAGCTTTTGTATATGCTCGCGATACAATAAATGCATGGCCTCAAGGTAGTTTAAATTTATTGGAACTACGAGTGGATAGCTTACGCCAAATGTTTATACAAGATAATACTCCCTGCGGATTAAGTTTTTCAGGAATTAAACAAATAAACGATGTTGCAACATTGAAAAAGTTACATATTTATCCAAATCCTAATAATGGTGTATTTAGAATACAGTTTACACCATATTTAAACGAAAAGTCAATCTATGTGTATGATTCGGTTGGTAAGTTAGTGTTGAATAAGGTAATAGAAAATTTAGGTGATGAACAAGTTGATTTAAGTGCCATAGATAATGGAGTTTACTATATAAAAACTTTGAATAGTTTTGGAAAAGTTGTTATAAGTAAATAGCTATGCTATTTTTTAGTGTAGTGTTTTTAAGCGATGTGCTCTTTGAATAAAATTTTTAATTTCCAGCAAACAAATATCACGTGCTTCTATAAAGCCCATGTGCGCTGCGTTATCAAGCACTACGGTTTTTATGTCTCTTGGTCGTGAAGCTTGTTCTAATGCTTGTTCAAGATTAATAACGGTATCTTCTTTTCCAATTATGTATAAAATTGGGAAGGGAGCAAATCGTAAAACTATTTCGCGATCAATTCGGTCTTTCATACCTCTTAGGGCTGCAATAAAGCCTCTTTTAGAAGTTTTTAGTCCTTCTTTCACCAATTGCATAATTTCATTTTTAAATTTTGTACGCGATGCTGGAGCAAATAAATTAGGGATTAAATGTTGAATAACTTTTTTATGATTTTGTTTAACAGCCTCAATCATTCTGTCGCGATCTTTCTTTTTTAATTCATTGTCAGCTGCAGCGTGCGAATGAAATAAACAAATACCTTTTGTTGCTTCAGGATATTTTTCTGCAAATGCCATGCTTACATATCCTCCCATAGAATGACCAATTAATACAGCATATCTGTAACGATGTGTTTTTAATATATGCATCACCACATCGGCCATCATTTCCATAGAATGAACATAACCGATGTTTTCTGACTTTCCGTGTCCGGGTAAATCTATTGCTATTACTTTAAATTTTTTTGCCAGTTCTAATGCATAATCTTCCCATATATTACTTGATTCCAGTAATCCATGTAATAAAACAACAGCCTTGCCTTTACCTTTTATAAAGTAACGAATTTTAGCTTTTTTATATTCAATGGTTTCGTATTTGGCCACAGTTAATGTAATATTTTAAAAACTAATTCTTTTAATAATTCTCCATGGTCCTGATTACTGTTCACTCCTTTCGATTTTAAATCGTATTCATGTAAAAGGCTTATAATTTCAACCAGTTTTTTGAAATTATAATTATTTATAGCAGCACGGTATTCTTTTACAAAAAATTCCATCGTGCCAATTTCAGATGCAATAGCCTTATCCGTTTGGTTTTTTAATGCAAGTGTTATTATTAGTTTGCTAAAATAAGCATACAGGTTTGCTATAACAGGAATAATTGAAAAGTTCCTTGGATTTTCTGCGTAATAGTTTACAATTTTATTGGCTTTTAAAACATCTTTTAATCCAAGGGCTTTTGTTAATTCAAATACATTATAATCTTTACTAACTCCAATAAATTTTTCAATTAGTGCAGGTGTAATTTCTCCGCCGGCAGGAATGTTTAGCATCAGCTTATCAATTTCGTTAGATATTTTGCTCAAATCATTTCCTAAAAATTCGCTGAGTATTAAACTTCCTCTCGGATCAATTTTGTATTTTTTTGTTTTTACATAAGCATCAATCCATTTAGGAATCTCATGATCTTTTACTTTTGCAGATTCAAAATAAACACACTTTTTACTTACATTTTTCCCGAATGAAGTGCGTTTGTCAATTCCTTTATTTTTATAGCATATTAGAAGAAGCGTAGTAGGAGTAGGGTTTTCAAAATACGAATTGAGTTCGTCAATTTTTTTTATATCTTGAGCTTCTTTAACAATAACAACTTGTCGCTCTGCCATCATGGGGAAGCGCTTGGCTTCATTTATAATTGTTATTGGGTCGGTATCTAATCCGTAAAGTATGGTTTGATTAAATCCTTTTTCACTTTCTTCTAATACATGATTTTCAATGTAATCAGTTACTCTGTCAATATAATACGATTCTTCTCCGCAAAGGAAATAGATGGGTTCGTATTTCTTTTGTTTTAAATCGTTTATTAATTGTTCGTAAGTAACTTCCATGTTTAGTCGAAACGAAGATGTTTTACTGTAAGACCGTTATTAATTAATTCTTTTAATGCATCTACACCAATTTTAATGTGTAAATCTACAAAGTTTGATGTTACTTTGGCATCGCTTTCGGCAGTTTTTACGCCATCGGGAGTCATAGGCTGGTCGGATACCAAAAGTAAGGCGCCTGTTGGTATTTGATTGGCAAATCCTGTAATGAAGAGTGTAGCTGTTTCCATATCAATTCCCATTACACGAATTTTTCTTAAGTAGTTTTTAAAATCGTCATCGTGTTCCCACACTCTTCTGTTTGTAGTATATATTGTTCCTGTCCAGTAATCTAAATTATAATTTCTGATGGTGGTTGAAATGGCTTTTTGTAAGCTAAATGCTGGTAGAGCAGGTACTTCGGGAGGGAAATAATCATTTGATGTTCCTTCTCCTCTAACTGCTGCAATAGGTAATATTAAATCTCCTAATTGATTTTTCTTTTTTAATCCCCCACATTTTCCTAAAAATAAAACAGCTTTAGGGCTTATGCTGCTTAATAAATCCATTATTGTTGCTGCATTAGCACTGCCCATCCCAAAGTTGATAATGGTAATTCCTTCGGCAGTTGCATTAGGCATAGCTTTGTCGGTTCCTTTTAAAGGTACTCCATGATTTTCTGCAAACATTTGTACATAATTATTAAAATTGGTAAGTAAAATATATTTACCAAATTCTTCTAATGGTGTTCCTGTGTATCTTGGCAGCCAATTTTCGGTAATTTCTTTTTTTGTTTTCATTTAAGTTTAATGTTTAAACAATGAATTAATCAATTTTAACAACTTTGTATGTATCTCTTAAAAATTGAGAATTTATTTTAATAAAGTATTGTCCTGCTGATAATGAATTCATTTCTTGAAGTTGATGTTTACAATATCCGTTTGCTTTAAAATTTATTTTTTGATTTAAAACATTTTTTCCATGTAGGTCATAAATTTCTATTTCAATAGGCTGTTCATAGCGAGAGTAAATCTCGATAACAGGATAGTATTTAAATGGATTAGGATAAATATTTCTTACTAAATCTTTTGTTAAATCTTCGTTTGTTTTTAAAGAAAGTAAATATTGTGCAAATTGAAAATTGGGTATTCCATATCCCATTAATGAATCTGGATTGTTATATTGATGAGCGCTTTTTTCAATGCTTTTGAAAATTTCCATATTATTAGCATTTGGTTTTGTCTGCCACAAGCATGCAGCTAATCCGGTTAAAACAGGTGCAGAAAATGAAGTGCCATTTCCAATTTGAACTCCACCGCTAAGCGAAGCAACTACTGTCCATTGACCTTGAGCCATAACATTTGGTTTTATACGCCCGTCTGCGCTTGGGCCAACTGAGCTAAATGTAGCACGTTGTCCATTTGCATCTACAGCTCCTACTGCTAACACACTATCTCCATCTGCAGGTGCGCCTATGTATAACCATGATGAAGAACCTGAGTTGCCTGCACTGTTTATAACTAAAATACCTTTAGATGCTGCTATATCTGCACCTTTGGTAATGATGGTTGTATTGCCGTTTAAATCAGCATACGTATGGTTATCTATTGGATTGTCAAATGTAGTATATCCCAATGAGGAGTTTATTATGTCTGCTCCAACACTATCTGCAAATTCTGCTCCCATTACCCAAAAATCTTCTTCCTGAATGTATTCTGCATCGGCATCTTCGGTTCTTAAAAGCCAGTATGATGCATGAGGTGCAGTGCCAACTAATTGTCCGGGTAAAATGGCTGCCATGCATGATAATACCATGGTGCCGTGTCCGTTATCTTCATATACACTGTCGTTTCCGACAACAAAATCCCGGGTGCCTAAAATTCGATTATCATTTCTTAAGCTGTCAAATGCATTTAGAATATCAACATCTTTAAATCCTGCATCCAATACTGCTATTATTATGCCGTGTCCGGTAAATCCTTGTGCATGCAAATAGGTGCCACTCAGCATTTCAATTTGATTTAATGATGGGCCATAATCAAATGAATTTCTTAAGCCATCATTGCATTTGGTGTTAACTAATGGTTCAATAGTTCCGAATTTTGAGAAGTCTATGTTTTTATCAAAGCCTTTTTCTTTGTAATATTTTTTTACCGGAATAATTTCTTTAACACAGTCTAATCTTTTTAAACTTTCAATTTGTGTTCCGTCTTTTATTTCGATACTTACAGCATTAAACCATCTGGATCTTGCAATTATTTTATAGCCTTTATTTTCAAGTTCACTGATGTATTGTTGAGATACAGGATAATCTTTTTCGTCAATGGGTATATTTCGTTTTATTTTTTTTTCGATGCTGAGAGTTGACAGTGCAGGAAGGCTTTGTTTTTGTAGGGTGTCTGATTTATCTTTAAATACAACCCATACTTTATTTTGTGCTATGGAGCAAACTTGAAAACTTAGTAAAACTACAAGCGAAAAAAAATTAAATTTTACCATAGGATTTTATTTTTTGATAATAACGGTAACCGCTTTTTATAGTGCCGTTAACTTCGGTTTTTATGTCAATCATTTCTTTATAAATTAATCCAATATTGCGTGCATAAACTTCTCTGAATTCTTGTTTTTCAATAAGATTATTATTTTCAAATTGTTTTACTATAACTGTAGAGTCGAATTTTAATTGATCTATTATATATAGTTCGTCTTTATTTGTATATTCATAATTTTGATGTTCTAATGAATTGTAATTATTGCCATTCCATCGAAAACCATTTTTTACGGGGAAAATCATTTTTACATATCGAATATTTTCTTCCACACGAATGATAGATGTGTTATTTTTTATTCCAAACCATACATCACTAATACTCCACTCTTCGTTTTGATTATTTCTTTTATATCGTTCTATTCTAAATGATGGCACTTCTGCTGCATTTTCAAATTCTGATTCTATTACTTCTTTAAGATAATAGTGTGTAGTATCTATACTATTTGTAAAATCGTTGTAGGTTATAGAATCTATTTCATATTCAATAAACCAGCCAATGGTAGTAGGGTAGTAGTTGTAGCCCATATCGGGAGCAACACCTTTATTTTTTTTGCATGAATAAATAAAAGTGCTTGCAAATATCAATGTTGGAACAATAAAAAAATAATGTTTTATTGTTTTCATGTTTAGTTACTTTTTGCGTTCAATTATTCCCCCGCCAACTAAATCGTTTCCTTCATAGAATACTGCCGACTGTCCCGGTGCTATTGCAGAAACAGGCTGATGGAATACTACTTCCAGTTCATTGGTATTTAACTGTGTTAGCGATGCCATAGTTCCCGGATCTTTATAACGGATTTTAGTCAGTGCCTGAAAATCGTCAGGTAATGAAGCGTATTTTATTAAATTTAATTTGCTTACATGCATACTTTGCTCCATTAACTGTTCTTTATTGCCCAGTACAACGGTGTTTGTTTCAGGAATAATATCTGTAACAAATACAGCATCTCCTAAAGCTATTTCTAACCCTTTACGTTGGCCAATAGTGTAAAAAGGATAGCCTCTGTGTTTACCAACAACTCTTCCATCTGCCATTACAAAATTTCCTCCTTCTACTTTTTCTTCGAGGCCTTCAACTCTGCGTTTTAAAAATCCTCGGTAGTCATTATCCGGTATAAAGCATATTTCATAGCTCTCAGGTTTGTTAGCCAAATCGTGTAAGCCTTCTTTACGAGCCATTTCTCTAATTTCAGATTTTTTATATCCGCCAACAGGAAATAAGGTTCTCTTTAAAAAATCTTGTTTTAGTCCCCATAATACATAGGTTTGATCTTTAGTAAAATCAACACCTCTGGATATTACATGTCTGCCGTTTTCTTCTCTTATTTGAGCATAATGTCCGGTTGCAATAAATTCACAATCCAGCATATCAGCGCGCTTTAGAAGTGCTTCCCATTTAATAAATGTATTGCATAATACGCATGGATTGGGTGTGCGACCGGCCAAATATTCATCCACAAAATTGTTGATAATATGCTCTCCAAATTCTTCTCTTATGTCTAAAATGATATGATGAAATCCTCTTTCTACTGCCAGTATGCGCGCATCGTTTATGGAATCTAAACTGCAACATCCTGTTTCTTTTTTGTTTCCGCCTGATGATGCGTAATCCCATGTTTTCATGGTTACGCCAATTACCTCGTATCCTTGTTCGTGTAATAACAGTGCGGCAATGGAACTGTCTATTCCACCACTCATTGCTACCAGTACTCTGCCTTTCTTGCTCATTGTATGTTGGGGGGTATTAATCGGGTAATAATTCGGTTTTTTGTGCTACGCCATTTGAGTAGGTTACTATTTTTTCAATACTTCCATCGGGTTTGTAATAGGTTACTTTGCCATGTAATTTATCATTCAGGTATGTTCCTTTTTCTTTTAATGTTTGACCATCAAAATAAATTATTTTTTCTTTACCATTGCTGCCATCGTAAGCGGGAACTTCTTCTTCAACTTTGCGGGCATTATTATAGTAAAGTTTGTAGGGTCCGTTTTTCTTTCCGTTTTTGTAGGTGTATTCCGATTTGGGTGTTTCATTTTCGTACTCTTCTTTCAATACTCCATTTAAAAAAACGGTTTTTTTTAATATCCCGTTTTTATAATATTCTTTTTGCATTTCTGTTCCGTCATCATTGTAACGTATCCATTCACCATCTTTTAAATGATTTACATACACTCCCTTGTATAAAGGTTTATTCCCCGGATTGTAGTAAATAACCAATCCTTCTTTATCTCCATTTTTATGGTTGCCTTGCTCTTTTATACTTTTATCGGAGTAGTAAATTATATACGGCCCTTCCTGTATATCATCCTTAAAAGTTATTTTCTCAAAAATGGTACTATCGTTATAGTAAACAATTTTTTCTCCGTTTCGTTTATTATTTCGGTAGAACTCGGTCATTTTTAATTTTCCTTTATCATCATAAAAACTCCAGATGCTGTCTTTTTGCTGATTTAAATAAAAGCCTTTAGCCATTATTTTTTTGTTTTTATAAAATACAGTTACTCTTGCTCTGCCTCCTATGGTATCGTATTCATGAATTGCATTTAATTCATAAGTATCCGGGTAGTAAAATTTAAAGGTACCTACCGGTTTGTTGTCAATAAACTGACCTTCATAACGCAATTTTTTAGTTTTAGGATAAAAATCACGGTGTCTTCCTTGTTTCCATCCGTTTTTATCTACACGGTTCCATAAAGAGTCGACCTGAGCTTGTGATGCAAGGCTAATGAAAAGGAATGTTAATATGATGGTGAACCGTGTAAGCATGATTATACAAACAACAAATTTACGAATAAATTGCTTCTTTTTTTGCCATTTGTGCATGCTTTTCGCTTAGTATTTATATGAAATTTATAACTTGCACCACATTTAAAAATTATTTTATGGTAAAAAATATTATTACATCAGAAAATGCGCCTGCACCAATAGGTCCGTACAGTCATGCTGTTGAAATTAACGGAATGCTTTTTGTATCCGGTCAAGTTGCCAAGCATCCACATACCGGTGAGTTGATTTTATCGGATATTTTAAGTGAAAGCAAACAGGTTATGGAAAATATACAAGCAATTTTAACTAAAGCCGGATATGGTTTTGAACATATTGTAAAAACTACTATTTTCCTTACGGATATGAACAATTTTGCAGCGGTAAATGAAGTTTACGGATCTTATTTTAGCGGTAATTATCCTGCAAGAGAAACGGTTCAGGTAGCAAAATTGCCTTTAAATGTAAATGTTGAAATTTCTGTAATAGCGGTTAAAGCGGTTTAATTAGCCACATTCAATTATACATTTTCATTTAAAAGGATGCAGGTTGTGATTGTTTAAAAATTAAATGATGGATAAGTAGATTGTTATGTTAAGGGTTTATTTATCCTCTTAATTTGTCTAATATCCGATTTAGTTCTATGGCCTCATCATTAGTGATATTTTTCATTATTTGCTCAAGTTCATTCATGTAATTATCAATTTCGTTTAGCAAATTTAAACCTTTATCTGTTATTTTAATATCTACTTGTCTTCTGTCGGCTTTACATTCTTTACGATCAATCAGTTTTTTTTGTTTTAATTTTTCAACCAGTCGCGATGCATTCGACATTTTATCCATCATTCGTTCCTGAATAGAAGCAACGGTAATAGGATTTTTATTCTGTCCTCTTAATATTCGTAATACATTGTATTGCTGAGGAGATATTCCCCATTGTTTAAAAAAATGTGTTTGTTTATATTCCAACCAGCCACTAGTAAACACAATATTTATCATGGCTTTTTGGTATTCGTTATTAAATGCTTTTTGCTTTATTTCGTCTTCAATTTTCATGTTAGTGATAAATGTAATGTATCATGAGTTTGATGAAAAATGCTATTTCAAAGCAGTAATTTGCTCTTCAATAGCTTTAATTTTGGCTTCGGCATCAGCTTGTTTTTTGCGTTCCATCTCAATTACCTTTTCTGGTGCGCTACTAATAAATTTTTCATTGTTTAGTTTTTTCATAACTGAAGCTAAAAATCCCTTGTTGTATTCGAGTTCTTTCGTTAGGCGTTCAATTTCTAATGCTGTATCAATATTTCCTTTAAAAGGTATGTAAAACTCAAATGTTTTAATTAAAAAGGAATAAGCACCATCTATTTTTTTATCGGTATAGTTAAAGGCTGAAAGGTTGCATAGTTTTATAGCTATGGGATCAAATTCGCAATAATTATCTGTTTTAGTACTAAACTGAAAAATTTCTAATTTTTCTTTTGGTGAAATTCCTTTTTGATTACGTACATTTCTAACAGCAGCTACCAGTTGTATCAGCGTGTCAAACTGTTCGATAATTGTGTTGTCAAAACTTTCTGTTTTTGGCCATTCAGCAATTATGATACAATCATTTTCATTTCTTTCTTTTATCAAATGCCACAATTCTTCGCTAATAAACGGCATAAAAGGATGTAATACTTTTAATAATTTCTCAAAGAATGTAATAGTTGCATCATACGTAGATTTGTCAATTGGCAAAGCTTTTCCATCTACAAAATCGGGTTTTACAATTTCCAGATACCATGCACAGAAATCATCCCATACTAATTTATATGTTAGCATTAAGGCTTCGCTGATTCTGTATTTGCCGAAATTGTCGTTTATAATTTCAAGCTGTTCATTAAATTTTGAATTAAACCATTTTATTGCTGTTTTATTTGATTCTGTTTGCGGTAAGTTTTCGTCAATTTGCCATCCTTTTACTAAACGGAATGCATTCCATATTTTATTGGAAAAATTTCTTCCTTGTTCGCATAAGCTTTCATCAAATGGTAAATCGTTTCCGGCCGGAGAGCATAAAAGCATTCCTACGCGCACACCATCAGCGCCATATTTTTCAATAAGGTCTAATGGGTCGGGCGAATTGCCTAATGATTTTGACATTTTGCGTCCGAGTTTATCGCGAACAATTCCGGTTAAATAAACATTGCTGAATGGTTTTTCATTACGGTATTCATATCCTGCAATAATCATTCGTGCTACCCAAAAAAATAAAATTTCGGGAGCTGTAACTAAATCATTTGTCGGATAATAATAATTTATGTCTTGATTATTAGGGTTTTTAAATCCATCGAAAACAGATATAGGCCATAACCATGAAGAAAACCAAGTGTCTAAAACGTCTTCATCTTGTTTTAAATCATTAATGGTATATTTAAAATTAGGTGTTTGAACATAGAATTGTTGTAGAGCTTCTTCGGCAGTTTTAGCAACTGTGTAGGTTCCATCGGGTGCATACCATGCAGGAATACGATGTCCCCACCACAGCTGGCGCGAAATACACCAATCGTGCACATTTTCCATCCAGTGTTTGTAGGTGTTTATAAATTTATCAGGAATTAATTTAATGTTTCCGTTCAATACATTTTCTAATGCAGGTTTGGATATTTTATCCATTTTTAAAAACCATTGCATTGAAAGGCGTGGTTCTATAACAGTGTCGGTTCTTTCAGAATATCCTACTTTGTTTTTTATGTCTTCTATTTTTACAATATGCCCTAGTTCTTCTAAATCTTTTACAATTTGTTTGCGAGCCGCAAATCGGTCTAGCCCAATGTAATGACCTGCAACTTCATTAATGGTTCCATCTGCATTTAATGTATCTATAATTGCTAGCTTGTGTTTTACTCCTAATTTGTAGTCATTAATATCGTGTGCAGGAGTAACTTTTAAAGCTCCTGTTCCAAATTCCATATCAATGTATTCGTCAAAAATAATTGGTACCGATCTGTTAGCAATTGGTACTATTGCATTTTTACCTTTTAAATGTTTATAACGCTCATCATTAGGATGAACACATATAGCCGTATCGCCTAAAATTGTTTCCGGACGAGTAGTTGCTATGGTTATATATTCGTTTTCTGTTCCTTCAATTTTGTATTTTACATAAACCAGTTTTGAATTTACTTCTTTATAAATAACTTCTTCATCTGATATGGCTGTTAAACCTTTAGGATCCCAGTTTACCATTCTTACACCTCTGTATATGTACCCTTTTTTATATAGATCAATGAACACATCAATAACAGCTTCGCTTAAATCATCATCCATGGTAAAACGTGTACGATTCCAGTCGCATGAGGCTCCTAATTTTTTTAATTGTTCTAGAATAATTCCACCGTATTTTTCTTTCCATTCCCATGCGTATTTTAAAAATTCTTCGCGTGATAAATTTTTCTTATCAATGCCCTTCTCCTTTAGCATGGCTACTACTTTTGCTTCGGTAGCAATAGACGCATGGTCGGTTCCGGGCACCCAGCATGCATTTTTACCTTGCATACGAGCCTTTCTTATTAATACATCCTGAATGGTATTATTTAACATGTGCCCCATGTGCAGCACGCCAGTAACATTTGGCGGAGGAATTACAATGGTGTAAGGTTCTCGTTCGTCAGGTATTGATCGAAAAAATCCTTTATCCATCCAGTATTTATACCATTTAGCTTCTGTTTGTTGCGGATTGTATTTTGCTGCAATATCCATAATGTGCTGTTAAAAGTTGTTAATCTAAAAAAGGAGCGCAAAGTTAATAAAATAGCTAAAACCCTTTGTAAATTCGATTAATACCAATTGGCATAATTTTAGCTATAATAAAAATTGAAAATATGTTTCGTTTAATTTATCAAGAATTTTATTAATTTTGAAGCATATTATAAGCCTATATTAACCAACAATAATTACAAAAAATGAAAAAAGCACTTTTAACACTATGTTTTGCAGCATTTGCTTTTGTTGCTTCATTTGCTCAAGAAGCAGGCGCTACTGCTGAGAAACCAGCCAGCTTAGCAGAAATAACATTTGACAAAGAAGTACACGATTATGGTACAATAAAGCAAGGCGCTAATGGTGTGTGTGAATTTAAATTTAAAAACACAGGTAAAGAGCCATTAATAATTTCAAATGCTCGTGGAAGTTGCGGATGTACAGTTCCCGAATGGCCAAAAGAACCAATTAAGCCGGGCGAGAGTGGTATAATTAAAGTAAGCTACGATACAAAACGTGTGGGTCCTATTAATAAAAGTGTAACCATTAGCTCAAATGCAAAAACTAATCCTGAAAAAGTATTACGCATTACTGGTAATGTTGAAGCAGTTCAAGAAGAAGCTTTCCCAGGAAAAACTTCTGATGGAGCTGCTCCAAGAGCCAACTAATTTTTATAACAAAATTTAAGAGCGAAGCTGATGCTTCGCTCTTTTTTTATGCGTAATATTGGCATGGTTTTAGCATATAAATTTTAAAAAGGCATATGAAAAAGTTTGTTTTAATTTTCTGTTTTGCATTTATCAATATATTGGGAATTGTTAGTGTTTCTGCACAGGAATTATTGCATGGCGGCACATCTCTTAATTCCAGCAATGCAGAAATAAAATTTGAAAAAGAAATGCATGATTTTGGAAAAATAAAACAATATAGCGAAGCTACCTATCATTTTAAATTTACCAATACCGGGAAAGATCCTTTAATAATAACTGATGCAAAAGGGTCATGCGATTGTACAGTTCCAGAATGGCCTAAACACCCGATTAAACCTGGAGAATCTGCTACCATAAAAGTAAAATATGATACTAAAAAACTAGGTTTATTTAATAAAACGGTTACTATAACATCTAATGCCAGAAATGAATCAGTAAGCGAACTAAAGATAACCGGAATTGTAGAGCCTGCTGAAAAAAAATAAAAATGCGCAGTGTTTATTTTAGTATATTAATTTTCATTTATATTCCGGTTTTTTCACAAGGAAAAGCTGATTTTAATTTTGAAAAAGAAGTATTGAAATTTGGAAAGGTAAAAGAAGGAGAAGTGTTAAATTTTGAATATCCATTTATCAATTCTGGAACTGAGCCCTTGTTAATAAGCGATATTAAAGTAGCTTGCACCTGCACTAAAATTGAATATCCGAAAAGTCCTGTTGCTCCCGGAGAAAAGGCCATAATTAAAGTAAGTTTTGACACCAAGAATAAAATTGGCTATCAGGATAGAACATTGGAAATATTTTCCAATGCAAAAAAATCTCCTAAGATTATAAGATTTAAAGTGGATGTAGAAAATAAAAAGTAATAGTGCTTAGTTATTAACTGTTTTTATTCTGTCAGTTAAACCTTTATTAATAATAAATTGTTTTTATATCAATATCTGATATACTTGTCAAATTAAAATTATCGCCTATGGTAACCAAAGTAACACAAGGCATTAAAATTTCGGTTGATGTTCGATACATACAAGAATTTTCCAATCCTCTAAAAAATTATTATTTGTTTGTATATCATATTCGAATTGAAAATGAAAGTGATTTTACTTATCAGTTAATTAGTCGCAGGTGGAATATATTTGATTCTAATGGCGAGTGGCGAGTTGTAGAAGGAGAAGGAGTAGTAGGAGAGCAGCCCGTGCTTGAACCCGGTCAAAGTTTTGAATACGAATCATCTTGCAATTTGAAAACCGATTTTGGAGCCATGCAAGGCAACTATATAATGAAACGTATTGTTGATGGAGAATTAATATCTGTTCAAATACCCGAGTTTCAATTAGTAACTCCGCAAAAGTTAAATTAACGTTCTCCTTATAACAAAATTTAGATTTTTTCCTAAATTTGATTGTTTGGTACATCAATTGCTATCAAATTGCTAATTAACAAAAGTTTCAACTTTATTAAATTTAATTATGAAAAAAACTCAATCGCTGATAGTAGCTGTAGCAGCTATTATAGCACTTTCGGTATCAGTGGTTTCATGTAGCAAAGAACGCAGAGAATTTAGAAAAGAAGACGGTCAGGTTTCCCGCGACAATAAAGAAATTCAATCCAATATAGATGATGTAACTAACGAGGCTAATCGTATTATGTCTGACAATAATTTAATGAGCGGAAAAGGCAACGAAAACGATCAGGCATTCGCATTTATGAATAACACGTGTGGCTTTACGGTAGATACTACACAGCGCCCACAAGGAATTCTTACCGTAAATTTTGATGGCACTACTAATTGTAATGGTAGAATTCGTGCAGGACAAGTGAAACTTACTTTACAAAATTATGTAAATGGAGCTCGCTGGAGAGATACCAATGCCGTTCTGAAAGTTGATTACATTGATTATAAAGTAACACGAGTAAGTGATAACAAGAGTTTAACCTTTAACGGAACAAAAAATATTACCAATGTTAGCGGAGGCAATGCGGTATTGTTGATTTTAGGGTTTCAAAACACTTTAGTACACCGTGTTGCCGGAAACAATATTCAAGTAAAATTTGACGATGGAAAAACCTGTACCTTTAATCTTGCTCGTAAGTGGACTCACACCTGGGCAAATAGTGTTTACACCGTAAAAGGAGAAGGAGAAGGAACACAAAGTGGCAGAAATAATTTAGAAAACTGGGGAACAACTCGTGATGGCGATAATTTTACCAGTCAAGTTTTAGAGCCTGTTATATGGAACAGTACATGTGGAGCACATAAACCTGTTTCAGGAAAATTAGATATAGTGGTTGATGCAAAAGACTTTTCATTTTTAACCACTTTTGGAGTGGATAATAGTGGAAACCTTGTTACCGGCTCATGTCCTTGGGGATTAAAAGTAGAGTGGACTTACAAAAATAAAACGGGAACTAAGTTGTATCCATATAATTAATGTTTTATTATCAA
>CALKJP010000066.1 GCA_937995645.1 uncultured Bacteroidia bacterium | reverse complement strand
ACCTCGATTTCCCCTGATTTTATGGACATGTTTATTTGATTTTTAACTTATGCGTTTCTATGCGGATTGGAGAATACTCAAATTTTTAGTTTTTTATTGAGAGTATTTGCAGCTGAAAACCTTATGTTTTTCTACTGTTCATGTAAGTTAATATAGTGCATACAGTAGTTTTTTTTATCACAAAATTTAACCAAATTATGCAATAATAAAACCGGTTATACTGCAAAGTATTTTTGTATTTGTGTTTTAACCATCAATTGATTGAAATAAGCACTTGAGTTCAACCAATTTGTTTTACCTCGATGGCAATGAACAACATTGGAGATGTTTTTAATGGGGTTATTTTCTCTGTGTTTCTCTGTGCTTATATTTTTTCTGTAACATTGATTTCAGAGGTAATTGTCTCTCTGGTTGCCTTTAAAAAATTTAAAATGCATAAATTGGTTTAAATTATGAAAAAAAGTAGAATGAGAAAATCAAAAAGTTAGTGAGCATGTCGAATAACAGAACTTTTAAATTTTATCTCCGACAAGGGTGGTTTTAAAAGTTAAATCAAATGAAGTTGGAGGGGAAAATTAGAAGTAGAAATAACGAATTTTACATCCGTATTTATTAATTTCTAATGCTGGAGAGGGTATTTTTAAGATGTTTACTGCATAAAACACATTTTTCAAAAAAGAATTTTTTACCGGAATTTTTCTTAAATCAATGTCAAGCGATATAAAAAATTGACGAGTGTGTTGGGCGATTAAATAATACGAACTGTTTGCCGTATATATTTCTATAATTTGACCATTTCGTGCGGCTATCATCCCATCACCGCTGTATCCAAAAGCTAAATTAAGCCATTTTGGAAACCATGTTTTATTGATATTAAATATGGATGAAGGATTAAAGCTAAGCCAGTAAGATTGTCCGTTATAATCTTTTAAAATTTGCTCAGCTAAGTTTCTCCCCAGTAAATTAGCACGAAGCGGTGCATATCCGCTTTCTGAAAAAGAAAATTTTAATGTAAAATATTCAACTGTATTAGTTCTGCTTTGAGCAATTGCAATTGTTGTTCCTAAAGTGTTTGCCGCTAAATCGCCCCAAGAAAAGCCCCATTTTTCAGAAAAGCCATCCAGTAATTCTATTCCTAATAAAAAACTGTAAGCATAAACTCCTGCAACAATATCAGCTTTGTTTTTTTCTAAACCACACCATTCATATAGCGCAGCTCCTTTTTGAGTTAAATGATAAGCTGAATAAACATGTCCCAGTTTATCCATTTGCAGCCACTCTGCATTGTCATTAAAAAAACGAAATGTATTAGTATGATAATTCTTATACCAGGCTTCGTTTAGCGCAAGCAAAGAGCCGATAGTAAATGCACTTTGTGAGTAATAAACAGTTTTAAAACGTCTCTTGTAAATGCTACTGCTATCAATTTCATTTTGAGAAAATGATGAGGTTGAAAATGCGATAAATAAAATAGATGCAATTAAATTTCTCACAATTCAAAATTAACCTTTTAGGCTTAATACAACAATTTTTACTTACTTTGTACAAAATTGATTGTATGAAATATCTGCATATTTTATTGGTATTATTTAGTTTGATTTTTGTTGTTGATGCATATGCACAGGATAAAAAATCGAATGATGAAATATATTATAAAGTTGATGTTATGCCTGAATTTCCGGGAGGGATGGATGATTTGTCGTATTTCTTTTACACGCATTTAAAATATCCTGACGATGCTAAAAAAGATAAAATAGAGGGTACTGTGTATGTTGGTTTTGTTGTAGATGAAACGGGAAAAGTAAAAAATGTGAAAGTAATAAAAGGTGTTCATCCATCATTAGATAAAGAAGCGGTTCGTGTAGCATCGCAAATGCCAAATTGGACTCCGGGGAAGCATAATGGTAAAAATGTAAAAGTGCAGTTTAATTTGCCGGTTAAATTTGCTTTGGAAGAACTGAATTAATTTCTCTTATTTGAGTTTAAAAACTCCAGTATTTTTTGATTAAAAATTTCGTGATGCGTTTCCATAGGGCAATGGCCTGCACCTTCAATAATTTCGAGCAATGCATGAGGGTGCGCTTTTTTATAAGCTTGCCCCGAGCTTAGAGGAACCCAGGTGTCTTTCTCTCCCCAAAAAATGAGTGTAGGTATTGAGTTTAATGTACTCATATCTACATCTGTAATTTCATTGCTATATGCTGAAGTTTTAAAAATGCCACTTGCTAATCCTTTATACATAAAGGGTTGCTTGTATCCTGCAATAGCAGTAGAGTCTGGTTTTTGAGCATAAGCTGATGTTAAAAGTTCTTCAAATTTTTTATCGTTGTAAAAAAAGTTTTTACCAATTACTTCTGCCCAGCGGTGTATGGGATGAAAACGTAAAACATATTGAGAAATACCGGTTTTACTTTTTTTTATTTTCAAAGCTACTCCATCAATTAATATTAATTTTTCTGTTTTTTCAGGTTGTGTTGCTGCCATAACTGTTGCAATACCTCCTCCCATAGAATGGCCGACAATTATCCATTTTTCATTTTTTAGTGAATTTGCCAGTAACCACAATAAGCGACTACGATTGGTAGATGAATGATTTATATTTGTTTCTCTGTCGCTAAATCCAAATGGTGGAACATCTACGGCAACTACATTGTAACCTTCGCGTGTAAGCGCACTAACATTATTTCTCCAGCAAAAAGTGGAGGCTGAAAAACCATGAATTAAAAAAACATTTCCTTTTGCAGAATTTGTTTCAGAAGGCCATTGGCGATAATGAAAACGGACATTTTCTATTTCTGTAAAGCGGCTTTCGGGATAGGGAAAATAATTTGCAGATATTTCCTGATTAACAACCGGAAGCAGATAAGGTACAACAAGCAAAAGACTAATAACTATCAGCATGATTATGCCAATATTGGTTGTTTAATAAACTGTATAGAAATAGCGTTAAAAGCTTCTGCCTGCTCAATATTTACAACATGTCCGCATTTTTCTACTATCTGCAGACGTGCATTTTTCATTTTATTTACCAATTGTTTAACAGGCTCTAAAAAAAGGTGGTCTTCTTCGCCCATTATGTATAAAGTAGGTATGCCTAAATCTTTTTCATATAAATAATTCAGATAAGAAGCCAGTTGAGCCGTAAGGTTAAACCAACGCAAAAATTCTTTTTTAGCCACTTTTTCAGCTTCGCGAATAAATATGAAACGCGATTTTGCATGGTTTTTTTTAGGCATAATAATGAATGCAAACAGCTTATAAAGCACCATATTGGGCAATATACTTTTTAAGTTTCGGCCCATGCGTAACAAGAAACGCGATTTGATATTTAAACGGGTAACAGCACCCGTTAAAATCATCGATTTTATATAGGAAGCATCAATATCGGCAATCTGACGGATTATTATAGTACCTAACGAAACTCCTACAAAATGCGCATTTTTAATTTGGTAATAATCTACTACTTCAATTATTTCTTTGGCAATGGCTTCAAAAGAATAATCTTTTTTAGCATTTATTTCATCAATGCTTTCTGATTTGCCATGACCGCGTAAATCTATCAGTAATAAATTAAATTCTTGACTAAATGATTTTATTTGCCTGAACCATACCGATGAGCTGCCACCTGCGCCATGCACAAAAACTACCCACTCGGTAGCTCCTTCTTTTTTAAGTATTTTATGGTGTAGCATTATGCTTTAAACAGCTAAAATAATGTAATGTTTATGCTTTACGAAAAGATGTGTAAAATATCTTAATACTCTTCACATTCAGGAGGGGCAACGGTTAGTATGCCTTCTTTAAGCGAAAGATAATTTTCAGTGCCGATAATATTTCCGAATTGATCGTATTTATACCATTTCCCAAAGGGTTTTATTTTGTTTTTCTTGCAAATGTTTACATACACATTCCCCCTTAGCTGAACATGACCTGACGGATAAAAACTTGCATAAGGAAATTGAAGATAAACTTCATCATTTTTGTTTTTACACCAGCATTTAAGCGTAGTATTGCTAAACGATGTAAATTCTATATTAGTTATGGAGCGAAAGTTGGGTTGAAAGTTTTTTTGTATAGATTGAAAGGTAATAGTTCCTAACTCGTTGCTTGCTGTTATTTGGCTTGTTATTTTGTTCGATTTATCGGTATAGGAAGAATATTTAGTGCTGAATAAATTATTTCCAGAATAAAGAATTACTTCCGAATTTTCAGAAAAAGGGCTTGTTTGCCAATGTATTTCGGCATCATTTGTTTTCTGCCAAAGTGTTTTGCAAACACCATCTTCATAAAGCGCAATTTCAATCAGATCGTTTTCGTTGTTAAAACGTTTAATTTCTCCATTCAATAATTTTTCTCCGGCATATAAATGTTTGGAATATATAACTTCTGATTTTTCAGGATTATAAATAGCAAATGAGAGAACGCTAGTGGATTTTAAAATCCTATTATTTTCAATTGGTGATATATTATAACCAGAGGATAAATCAATCTTTTTATTTTCAAACTCACTAGTTCTATTTTGTATAGAATAATTTTCTCTTTGAATAATCTTAGAAGTGTTTGGGTTTAGGGCATAAGCGTTTTTAGAATTTGCGGAAATATTTAATGTAGCTGATAGGCTTGTGCTTGTATAAGCATTATTAGTAATTAAGTCTGCTTTATTTTGAGCTATTGCTATAGAGTGAATAAAAAGTATAAAAATGAACTTTTTCATAGCTGTTTTTTTATTCAGAGTAAATTTATTCAAATATACTAAAAAACAAACTCCACCTCCTTTAAATCGCAAATTAATTTTTCACTGTTTTCTGTTTCAAGTATTAATTTACCGTTTGTTTCAATATCAATTATCCGGGCATTTATTTTATGGCCTTTGTAATTGTAGTTTGCAAAGGTTTTATATCGGTATAAGTTTTCTAAATAATTTTTGTGTGTAGCTGAGTTGTCTTTTTTTAATTGTAAGTAGTGTTTTTCAACTTGTTTGCAAAGATTTTGCAATACATCATCAAGTTTCAATTCCAAGCCTGTTTCTAATTTTAAAGAAGTAGCATAAGGTAAATTTTCAAATTCGGTTTGATTAATGTTTAATCCTATACCAATAATGGAATAATCAATTTTATCATTTTTTAACGAGTTTTCAATTAAAATGCCTGCTGCCTTTTTGTCATTAATTAAAATGTCGTTTGGCCATTTAATAAAAACATCTTTTTGGCAGTAATTTTTAATACAATCAAATACCGCCAAAGCAATGCACTTGCTTAATAAAAACTGCTGATTAGCTTGCAAAAAGTACGGTTTTAAAAATATGCTGATTGTTAAATTTTTTCCTGCCATTGTTTGCCAGCTGCTGCCTCTTTGACCTTTGCCTGAATATTGCTCAATTGCACTAATTATAGCTCCTTCGTGCAACAGCCCGTTCTTTGCCATGTCTTGTGCATAGCGGTTTGTAGAGTCTATACGCTCTAGTTTAATATGTTGCTGCCCTATAAAAAGTGTATCCATTAAAAAATTGGGTATATTTATTGAATGCTAAAGCAATACTTTTAGTATAAAAAAGGCAAAAATCATTATTTTTGTAAGATTAAACTAAATTACCCAATTATTGGCTAATAAATATAAATGGAAAAATCAAAATCAAGTAAAAAGATTAGTACAGCTAAAACTACCAAAGCAAAAACGGTAAAAACTCCACCTGCTACATCAAAAGCTAAAACTACGGCTGCAAAAAAAACAGCAACTTCTAAAACTAAAACTACGGTTAAAAAAGATGCAAGTTTAGAATTGGTAAAAGCCATAGTTCATGGCATGGAAGAGAAAAAAGGAAGAAACATTGTTTATCTCGATTTAAGAAATATACCAAATTCTGTATGTGAATTTTTTGTATTGTGCGATGCTGAATCAACCACACAAGTTAATGCACTTGCATATTCTGTAGAAGAATCAGCAAAGAAAAAAACAGGCGAAAGTCCATGGCATATGGAAGGATTAAACAATAACCAATGGATTTTGATAGATTATGTTAATGTAGTGGCACATGTGTTTCAAACACCTTACCGCGAATTTTATAATATTGAAAAACTTTGGGCAGATGCAGAATTAACTGTTGTAAGCGAAAATTAAACTTTTAATAAGTACTATTGTTGATTAAAAATTAAAGAAAAACAAATGAGCGAACAAAACGATAAGAAAAACCAGTTTGATAAAGTGAAAAATACTTTTAATAAAAAAACACCAAAACCCGGTAATGGCTTTAATTTTTATTGGATATATGCAGTTATTGCTGTTATATTTATTAGTATGCAAGTGTTTAATTTTGGTAATGCCATAAAAACAACTACCTGGCAAGAATTTGAAAATAAAATGCTAAAACAGGGCGATGTAGAAAAAGTGGTTGTTGTAACAAATGATTTACTTGCCGAAGTTTACATTAAAAAAGATAGTCTTAAAAAGGCCGAATATGAAAAAGTAAGAACAAAAGGATTTGGAAAAACGGAAAATTATGGGCCACACTTTGTATTTAATATTGGTTCAGTTGAAGCCTTTAATTCTGATTTAAAAGATGCCCAAAAAGATTTTCCTCAAGAAGAAAAAATTCCTGTAATGTATGATCCTCGTAAAAATTGGATGGGCGATATTTTAAGCTGGATTATCCCTTTTGCCTTAATGATTGGTTTATGGATTTTTATCATGCGTAGAATGAGTGGAGGGGGAGCAGGAGGCCCGGGACAAATTTTTAATTTCGGAAAATCACGAGCAACATTATTCGATCAGGATACCAAAGTAAACGTTACATTTAATGATGTTGCCGGTTTAGAAGGCGCTAAAGAAGAGGTAATGGAGATAGTTGACTTTTTAAAAAATTCAAAAAAATATACTTCACTGGGAGCCAAAATTCCTAAAGGTGCTTTATTAGTAGGTCCTCCGGGAACAGGAAAAACCTTACTGGCTAAAGCCGTAGCAGGCGAAGCAAAAGTACCATTCTTCTCATTATCAGGTTCTGATTTTGTAGAAATGTTTGTAGGAGTAGGTGCATCGCGCGTACGCGATTTGTTTCGACAGGCAAAAGAAAAAGCACCATGTATAATTTTTATTGATGAGATAGATGCCATTGGTAGAGCTCGCGGTAAAAACCCGATGCAGGGTGCTAATGATGAACGCGAAAGCACTTTAAATCAATTGTTGACAGAAATGGATGGATTTGGTTCTAATTCAGGAATTATTGTTATGGCAGCTACCAATCGTGCTGATATATTAGATAAAGCCTTGTTACGCCCTGGTCGTTTTGATCGTCAGATTTATGTAGATATGCCTGAATTGAACGAGCGTAAAGAGATTTTTAAAGTTCATCTAAAACCTCTGAAATTAGATAATACAGTTGATATTGATTTTCTTGCCCGTCAAACCCCCGGATTCTCCGGAGCAGATATAGCAAACCTTTGTAACGAAGCGGCATTAATTGCAGCACGCCACAATAAAACTTCGGTAAGTAAACAAGATTTCTTAGATGCTGTTGATAGAATTATAGGAGGATTGGAAAAGAAAAACAAAATAATTCGCCCGGAAGAAAAGAAGAGAATTGCTTACCACGAAGCTGGACACGCATCAGTAAGTTGGTTATTAGAACACGCATCACCACTTATTAAAGTTACCATTGTACCAAGAGGCAAATCTTTAGGCGCTGCTTGGTATTTACCTGAAGAACGTCAAATTACTACTACTGATCAACTAATTGACGAAATGTGTGCAACACTTGGCGGAAGAGCTGCCGAAGAAATTGTTTTTGGGAATATTTCAACCGGTGCTTTAAGCGATTTGGAAAAAATTACCAAGCAGGCTTATGCTATGATAACCCTGTATGGATTGAATGATAAAATTGGTAATGTGAGCTATTATGATTCAACCGGACAAAGCGAATATTCATTTTCTAAACCATACAGCGAAAAAACAGCTGAGTTGATTGATGAAGAAGTGAAAAAGATGATTGATAAAGCATACGAAAGAACCAAAAATATACTTGCTGAAAACAGAGATAAATTAGATAAACTCGCATTAGCACTATTACAGAAAGAAGTAATATTTAAAGAAGATTTAGAAGAAATTTTCGGTAAGCGAATGTTTGAAAGAGATTTGCAAGAAGAAGCAGAAACCCAAAAAACTCAGGATGAAAATAATGCAAAAGTTGAAACAACTGCTACTGAAACTAAAACGGAAGAGCAGCGAGGTAATACGGATGCAATTCCTCCTGTAGTTCCGGCTATATAATTAAAAGTCGTTAGTTGTTAGTGGTTAGTGGTAAGATTTTAGATGGCAGTTGGCAATGAAAGACAAAAGACTTCTTTCAAAATGATGATTTTATGATTTAAAGATTTTTAGAATTTAGAATTTTTATATTGGTAATTTTATAATTAACTAAAAAATGCAAGAATCAACCTCAAAAGAAAAAGTGCTGAAAAAAATCAGAAATGCTTTAGTTAATAAAGCAGTAGATGCTGTTCCTAAAGATGTAGATTTTGATTCTCCCATATACAATATGCCAGACCAGCCACTTGAAATAACCTTTGCAGAACGTTTTACAGAACTTACAGGTAAATTTATTTATTGTGAAAATGAAAAAGAATTACAAGATAATTTAAAAGCAGTAATAACAGAAAATAAATACGAGCATATTGGTTGTTTTGAAAAACACATACAACAATACCTTCAAAAAGCAGGACTAAATTTTTATCCAGATTCTAACGATATATTAAAAGTAAAAACAAGTATAACAGCTTGCGAATTTTTAGTTGCACGTACAGGAAGTATAGTGGTTTCATCGCGTCAAAAAACAGGGCGCCAATTGCATATTTATCCAGATACACATATTGTAATAGCAACACTTTCGCAATTAGTCCCCGATATTAAAGACGCCTTACAGGGAATTAAAGAACGCTACGAAGATAAAATCCCATCTTTCATATCCTTCATAACCGGTCCAAGCCGAACTGCGGATATCGAAAAAACACTTATTATCGGAGCTCACGGCCCCAAAGAAATTTATCTATTCCTGCTAGATGATACTGCAATTTAATTTTCATGGAAAATAATTGGGTAAAAGTTTATATCTCCACTCACTTACATGAAATTGAACTCATAAAAGGCATGCTGGCTGAAGAAGATATTCAGGCATTTTCTGTTAATAAAATAGATTCTACTTACACTACATTTGGCGAAATAGAATTGTTTGTAAATGCCAATGATGCTCTTAGAGCCATTAATTTAATAAAACAATCAAAAGGTGAATAATTTTATACAACGTACCATCACAGGCGCTATTTTTGTTTCAGTAATAATTGTTGGAATTCTATTTCATCCCTTATCATTACTCATTTTATTCGGAATAATTTCTCTATTATCCTTATGGGAGTTTTATAGTATAGTGCCCAAAACAAATCATACAATACTAAAGCTTTACTCTTTAATTACAGGAACTGTTGTATATTTTATTAGTGCTATGTATTTTCAAAACATAGTGGGAGCAAAATTCCTGGTTTTAATTTTTCCAATGATATTTTTAATTGCTGTAATAGAATTATATCGCAAAAAAGAAAAACCATTTGGCAATATAGCATATGCAATTTTTGGAGTAGTTTATATTTCTTTACCTTTCGCTTTTTTAAATTACTTAGCTGTTTATAATTCATTAAAAATGCAGTCGGCTTATAATCCTTGGCTCGTAATGGGATTTTTTATTTTAATATGGACAAACGATACCGGTGCATATCTTGCAGGAAGAGCCTTTGGAAAAAACAAATTATTTGAACGTATTTCTCCTAATAAAACATGGGAAGGTGCTTTAGGAGGATTTATTTCAACATTAATTGCTGCTTATATATTAAGTAAAAACACTTCTTTGCTTGATATTTTCCACTGGGTTATAATTGCTACTATTATTGTTATATTCGGAAATTTAGGCGACTTAACCGAATCCTTACTTAAGCGAAGTGTAAGTATAAAAGATTCAGGAAAAATATTACCCGGACATGGTGGATTATTAGACCGTTTTGATGCTGTTTTAATAGCATCACCGATGGTTTTTACATATATATTTTTTATTTCAAATTAAAATACAAAAATGACTACTACAAACCTATATTTATTGCAATAAAACAAGGCTTTATCTAAAATATTGGGAGGGATAAATACTTTTTATAACTTCGCTCCCCAACAATTAAATTATTAACTAAAAATTATAAAATGGCTACAAAAGTAAAAAGTGCCACAAAAGGTACTAAAGAAGCGGCTAAAATTGCAGCTGCAAGTCATAGTTCAAATGGTGCTGCGCAACAACATCAAAGTATGTTTGCCGCAGTATTAGCTCGTTTAGACAAAGCTGCTAAACTCGTAAATTTATCACCAGAAGTTGCTGCAGTTTTAAGAAAGGCTGAAAAACAAATAATAGTTGGAGTTCCTGTAAAAATGGACGATGGTTCAGTACAGGTATTTGATGGCTACCGTGTTGTACACAGTACAGCAATCGGGCCTTCTAAAGGCGGTATCCGTTATGCAATGGATGTTGATTTAGATGAGGTACAAGCACTTGCTGCATGGATGACATTCAAATGTGCAATTGCAAACATACCTTATGGAGGTGCTAAAGGTGGCATTATGTGCGACCCACGCAAAATGTCTGCCGGTGAATTAGAACGATTAACCAAAGCATACACAGTTGCAATGGCTGATGTATTTGGTGTTGATAAAGATATTCCCGCTCCTGATATGGGTACAGGAAAACGTGAAATGGCTTGGATTGTAGATGCATTCTCAAAAGTTAAGCGTCATTACGAACCAGGTGTAGTAACAGGTAAACCACTAACCTTAGGAGGTTCTGAAGGTCGTGAAGCTGCAACAGGTCGTGGTGTTATGGTTGCTGCATTAGAAGCTATGAAAGTAACCGGAGTAAACAGAAAAACAGCTACTGCCGCTATTCAAGGTTTTGGGAATGTTGGTTCACATGCTGCTCGTTTAATGCACAATGCTAAAATTAAAATCGTAGCTATTTCTGACCATACAGCTGCATTCCACAGCCCTAAAGGTATAGATGTAATTGCTGCATTAAAATATGCAGCCGATAACGGTGGAGTATTAAAAGGATTTAAAGGCGGTAAAGAAATCTCAAACGAAGAGCTTTTAACATTAAATGTAGATGTGTTAGCTCCATGTGCTATTCAAAATGTAATTACAGCTAAAAATGCAAATGATATAAATGCTAAAATTATTGTAGAAGGAGCCAACGGACCAACATCAGCTGAAGCAGATGATATTTTAGCTGCTAAAGGAATCGTAGTTGTTCCGGATATTTTGGCAAATGGGGGAGGTGTAACTGTATCTTACTATGAGTGGGTTCAAAACCGATACGGACATTACTGGACAGAAGCAGAAGTTGCTAAAAAGCAAGACGATTCAATGATACGTGCTTTTGAAAATGTTTGGTATAATGCTAAACAATATAAAACAACCATGCGTATAGGAGCATATATTACAGCTCTAAAACGTTTAGAAAAAGCGGTTAAATACAAAGGCTTTTTTTAGTATTTAATTACTAATTATTAACAATATAAACGTCTCTTATTAAGAGGCGTTTTTTTGTTTACTAAAATTCACGTAGGTTTGTTTTATTAAATTTTTAATCCCATGACAATTCACAAAGAAGGTTATCCTACCATATTACTTACTTTAGTTTTTATAACGGTTTTACATGCTTTGGTATATTTTATTGCCGGAGATATTAAACCTGTTATAATTCTTACTCATATAATTTCATTGGCTTTATTGGTTATAGTTTTACAGTTTTTCAGAAATCCAAACAGAAAACATACCATAAATGAAAATGCTATAATTGCCCCTGCCGATGGAACAGTAGTAGTGATAGAAGAAGTAGAAGAAACAGAATTTTTAAATAAAAAATGCCGGCAGATATCTATTTTTATGTCTCCATTTAATGTACATATAAATAGATATCCCATTTCAGGAATAATTAAGTATGTAAAATATCATCCGGGGAAATATTTAGTTGCTTGGCATCCAAAATCGAGCACAGAAAACGAGCGAACAACAATTGTAGTTGAACATAAAAACGGCACTCCGATTGTATTCCGCCAAATTGCCGGAGCACTTGCCAGAAGAATTGTTTATTACTGTAAAGAAAATGACGCTGCTCAACAGGCATCAGAAATGGGATTTATTAAATTTGGTTCGCGTGTAGATGTGTTTATTCCATTAGATGCTAAAGTTAAAGTTAATCTGGAACAAAAAGTTCAAGGCGGAGTTACTATTATAGCAGAATTTTAATGTTACAACATTGTTTGATTCTTTAATATTATATTGTAATTCTATATATACGCTTTCTAAAGATGCAGAACAAGCCCTCTGTGCTATTTCATCAGTTATCGAAATAAAAAAAAATAAAGATTTACAGCCGATAGGTCATACTTGTAAAACCATATATTTTATTGAGAAAGGCGCATTACGCATTTACTATTATAAAGATGGAACAGAAATTACCGAAAGTTTTGAATTTGAAAATTCTATTGTTGCCCGTGCTGAGAGTTTATTTACCGGAAAGCCTTCTAAAAAAGCTATACAAGCAATAGAAGATACTTCTTTGGTTGCAATAGATGCTAATAAACTATTTAATCTATTCGATTCATTTCCTGAAATAGAAAGACTGTTCAGAAAAATAATTGAACAAGCTTATGTAAAAGCAATCCACCGATTAGAATCTATTCAGTTTTATACGGCAGAAGAACGCTACACCAATTTATTAAACGAACATAAAGAAGTTTTAAAGCGTGTTCCGCTTAAATACATTGCATCGTATCTTGGTATTACTCAGGTTAGCCTCAGCAGAATAAGAGCTGAAAAATAGTATTTCTGAATACTACTGTTCGATATAAATTAAAAATTAGAACATTATCCTCGATTTCCCCTGATTTTATGGACATGTTTATTTGATATTTTAATTATGCACTTCTATCTTGATTGGAGAATACCCAAATTTTTAGTCTTTTTTATTAAGAGCATTTGCAGCTGAAAACCATATAATTATTAGCACTGTTCATGTAAGTTAATTGTGCACTCTGTATTTTTTTTCAAATTTAAATTTAGAAAAAATAGATGAATAAGAAAATCAAAAAAAAAGTTAGAGAGCTTGTCGAATTACAGCTCAATTATATTTTATCTCGAAAAACAGAGATAAATTTATCTTTTATTTAAAGCATTTTTCATTTGGAATGTTATATTTGCACCTTATCAAAACAACGATTCGAAAAATGAAGCTTAATGTAAAATCTGCATTTATCGCAGTCTCACTTACCTCACTTACACTAGTATCTTGCAAATCTGATAAAAAAGCAATCAGTAATGAAAATCCTGAAGTTACTATTCACGAGCTTTCGGATGCAGATATGTTAAATCCAATAAATTATACCGATGCCGGAGCCGGTTATATACTAACAAATACACACCAACCATTATTAGGAATAGATTTTAAAACATTAGAATTAGTACCAATATTAGCCGTAGCAAGACCTGAAATAGAAAAAAGACCTGAAGGAGGAATGCTAATTACCTATAAAATTCGTCCACAAGCTCGTTGGGATGATGGTACTCCAATTACCGCAAAAGATGTTGAATTTACTTTAAAAGTTATCAAAAATCCGAAAGTAGATAATCAAAATCGTAAACCATATTATGAGTTTATAGAAGATATAAGATTTTATGAAGACGATCCTTTAAAATTTACATTTATATGTAAAGATGTTTACATTTTAGCAGAAGCATCTAGTG
>CALKJP010000065.1 GCA_937995645.1 uncultured Bacteroidia bacterium | reverse complement strand
GGCATCAATTTTTTTTAGGTAGAATTCAATGGCTTTAATACCTAGTTTATTAACTTGGGTAGTGTCCATTGCAGAAATAAAATAATCGCTTACTTTTTGCTGAATACTTCCCTTTTTCCAGTTGGGGTTTTCTGATACTTTAATTAGTAGTGCATATAGCATTTTAGTGTTTAGTTCATTCAAAACATTAAAGCTATTCCAATGGCTTTCGGTTTCTGGAATCGGATTATTGCGTAACCAGTTACCATTTGCAAATTCGTAAAAATCATCACCGGGATGAATGGATTTATTCATTCCTTCAATATCAACTCCTTTTAATACGGAAGAGATATTGGCATTAAAAGAGCAAAATAAAATTAATGCGCTTAATGCTGTAATGATGATTGAATTTCGCAACATAATTTTATTGACGTTTTTATTATTCGTTTACATCATCCATTTTTTCTTTTGCTAGTTCTTTAGCAAAATCAATAAATACATGATAAGCAGGAGTAAATATAAAGCGATCTTCGGCAGTTTTTTCTACAATGTTTCTTCGTGCCATTGCATTAATAATGTTTTTGCGTGATTCGCGATCTTTTAATTGTTTATTATTTCTAATAATATCGTTAAAGGTAGTTTCTTCGAAGTAGCGTTCAATGGTATCTATTTCAAATTCGGCATATTGAAGTTGATCTATAAAGTTTCTGCCATCGCGGTCTAATTCGTAGCATAATATGGCGAAGAAAATGCTTACATCGCGCGAAAATGTTTCGTTAGAATCGGGTGAGATTAAGTAGGCAAAATCTCCGGTAACTTTTAAATCGTAGTTAAAGGATGCTTTAAAAAATTCGGTATAAAAATCTTCATTGTCTTTCAATGATTGAAAATGATCTTCGTCTCTCAATAAAAATTTTCCGCTTAATAAATCGTCAACAATTAATCGGTGGCTTTTAGGATATTCCATAGCTGTTTATTTTTATTACAGGTGCTTTAATAATAGTTTCGGTTGTTTTAATTTCTATTTTGTTTTCTCCTTCAATTTCTACTTCTATATTGTCTTCAAACAATAGCGATGTTAATGCAAAAAATTTATCAGGACTTATATCTTCTTTTTCTTCAATTAAAGAATCGGTACACCAGTAGAAGAAGTTATTTATGGGTAATTGTGCCTGTAAACGTTCAATGTATCGTTCTTTGTTGAATAGCCATTTTTCGCGCGATTCTGTTTCGTCTTCAATATATACATTATCTTCAATGGTAAACTGAGCAAAAAACTCAATGGTGTTGAGGTACATGTTTTTACTGATAATACTTTCGCGTGTAGATTTTAATAATGGTGGGGTGGGTGTTTTGTAAGGTTTTTTAAGGAATAAAATCATTCCGGTAAGTATCATTGATTCTGAGCGTATGCGCTCTATTAATGGTAATAATTCGTTGGTTAAAATTTTAGCTTCGCGCAATAAACCATCGTTGGTATGTATTAATTGACTATATAAATTTTCGAATTTTGTTCTGATATTTTCATCCGGATGAATTAATCTGCGATGGTTGGCATAATGCGCCAATTCATACAATTTATTTGATATGGAATTGGTATGATTGATATCGAGAATACGGTTCATTGGAATGATGTATTCTTCTATCCAGCGTGAAGCACGAATTACTTTTTCGCGATAATCAATTTTTTCAAGATTAGCTTTTAATTTTCTTGTTTCTGCAAGTAAGGCTGTGGTGTTTTTCTCTATCATATTGTTAAACTGAGAAATTTCCAATGCCATATCGTTAATGCTGGCGGATAAAACTTCTTTTTCTTTCTCAATATTTTCCTGAATTTTTCCAAACAGCTGAGAAATTGAAAAGTTATATTTTTCAATTGTTTCAGGTAGCATGGGTTTAAATTCGTTCAGAACAAATTCGAGCAGCGCAATAAAAACAGGGGCAAATTCGTAGTTTCCGTTTACTTCTTTCAATATTTTATATTCAACCAAAGTGTTTTGTATTTGGTTGTTGTGTTTATTGCAAATTTGATTTAGCTGCTGTGTAGTTATTAATTGGTTTTTTTGTTGTACTGCAAATAAATCCTGTAAGGTTTCAAAATATTCTAACAGGAATCGCAGCAAAGTTTTTGGTTCGGCTCTCATTTCCTTTCAGAATTATTTTTTTGCAGTTTTTAGTTTATTGCTTTTTGTTTTTTCTTCTTCCTTTTTAGTTTGCCATACCACATTGGAATCGTTAATCACTATTTTACCTGATTTATTGTAGAATAGGAAATAATATTTGTTGAAATCTGGCATAGGATCGGGTGCTGCAAAAATTGGAATAAAGAAATGCTCTTTACAAAATTTAACTAATTCCGGACGGTTGTTACGGTCAATGGTTGCAACTTCGTCAATAAATAAGGCGATTCGATTGTTTGCATCATTTACGGCTAAACGATTAATAATTGACATTATAATTACTAAACGAATCATACGGTCGGTACCATCTGATTCTACTTGGCCGGCAAGATCAACTTTTTTCTCTTCACCATTTTTTATGAGTTGTAATTCGATTTCAAATAAATCGGCAAAGTTTATTTTTTTGCCTGTATCTAAGTAGTGTTCTAATAATCGTAAATTTTCAGATTGATTAAAGTCAAATGTCATTTGACCTTGTATGTCTTGTATGGAGTGTATTTTCTTTAGTTCTTCTATTGTTCGTTTATTGTCAACTAATTGTATTTGTAACGACTCAATGTCTGAAATTTTAATTTTAGAAAGTTTTGGATTGAAACGATTGTAGATAAACGATTGGAAATCTTCATAACGTTTTAGTAAAGAATATGCAGGGTTTGCAAACTGTGCAGAGATACTTTGTAATAAGGCATCAATACTTTTTTCTTTATCGTTTAAGCAGGCTATTTCTTCTTCTACATATTTTATAAATTCATTTTCATCTGCAAGTGTATTATTCAAAATTATTTTTAATTTATCAAATAATCGAAGTTTGTTGTCTTTTAAGGTTTCACGCTCGTTGTTGTATAATTTCAATTTATTATACAGCTGGTCTAATGATTCTGTACTTTCAAAAGGTATGGGTTGAATACCGATATATTCGAGTTCAATTTTATGTTCTTTTAAAAGTTTTATGCGTTGTTCGGTTGCTTGGCGTTTTTCTTTCTTTTCGTCTAATCCTTTGGCAATAGCGGCCATTTCGATATTGATGTCTTCAATTTGTTTTTCAAATTCGTTTTTTTCGGAGTAAAGTTTTTTCAATACTCCTTCTAATTGAAATACTGATTTTTCAATAGCAGGCTTGGCACCAATTTTCTTTATTTTTTCTTTTGTTAGTTCAATTTCTGCTTCTATTTTTTGAATTTCTGCTTTGGTTTTTTCAAGGTCAGAAACAGTATTTAATAATTGTTCTGTTTCTTTCTTATCGTTTTTTAGTGCTTTTAATTCTTCTTTTAATTCGTCAACTGATGGTAGTTCTTTTACTTCAAATTTTTCAGGAAGGTTAATTTCACCGTCAAATAATTTAACGGTTTTGCCTGTTTTGCTGATTTTCTTTATAATTAAATTGCTGTTTAGGCTCGAAAATTCTGGCGATAAAATATAGTTGAGTAATTTTTTATCTTCTTGTTTTGTTGCGATGTTGTGAATTAATTGTTCATCAAAATGTTTTACCTGATTTTCTAAACGTGCAATGTTTTTATTTAGTTCAGCTAATTTTTTTTCTAATTGTGGAATAGTTAATTTTTTAAATTCAATGGTTGAAATACGCGATTCGTGCTCTTTTCGCTGCTTGTTTAAATTTTCAAGACTTTGTCTTAAAAAGTCTAAACTTTCAAATGAATTAATTTCTTTTAATTCTCTGTTTCGTTCATTGATTAAGTCGGTTTTGTTTTTTATATCGGCTGATATTTCTCCAATTTTTCTGTTTAAATCTTGTTCTTTGGGTTTTAATACTTCATTAATTCGGTGATAATAATCTGCAATTTCTTGGTCAATAATTCTAAATGAGCCTTCTAAATTGGGGATTGCGGTTTCGTATGCTTTGTTGTAGGCGTATAGTAATTCTCCTATAATTCTATTGGATGCATTGTAACGATTTACTGCTTCTCTGAAAATGTAAAAATCCTCTTTTATTGACTTTATGGCTTTTATTTCATTATTTATTTTTAGCAAATCGGTAATGTCTTTTTTATTTTTTTGCGAGAAGTTTACCCCTTCGTTTTCTCGGTTATCAGCAATTATTAATGCTTCTTTTAATGTTTTATTGGTAATTAATTTGGTGTTTATTAGGTAACGATAAATTTTTGAAAAGTTATTACTGATACCATCTGTTTTAACAGTGTCTTCCAGCCAAACTACTGCGTTGTTATTTCTACCGCGTTGATATACGTGGTTAAAAACTTCGGTTTTGTTTTTGTATGGGTAGTATGTAATTCCTTTGGTTATTAAGCGTGTTAAAACTTCTTCGAACATTAATAAGCGTGGTAGTCCGTTTTCTAATTCAAAGAAAAAGTTTTCATCGTATGGATGATCAATACGGTAATATTCTAATTCACTTTCTACATTTCTTTTAACTAAAATGCAGTAATGTTCTTGTTTAAATATTTCAAAAATTACATAGCTTTTGGTATGTGATGGAAAATAGTGGTGTATGGTTTCTTTATCACCTCGGCGGTTTCCACTAAATGTCATTTTTGCACCATCAACTACAAATAAGAAGTTAAGGGTGTAAATTAGGGTACTTTTTCCAATGTTGTTGGCTCCGATTAATTGAATTGAATCACAATCATCGAATCGAATACGGGCTTTTGCATACGTTTTTGAATTAAGCAGAACAATTTGAGTAAGCATAATGGAGATTTTAATTTATGCTCTAATTTCTGCATCATTTCAGAGAGTTCAAATTTTTGTTTTAAACAGTGTGTTAATAATTACTTTATGGATTGATTTATAGGGTTTTTAATACAAATAAATTAACTAATTTAAGTTTGGATTTTCAGGGATGTTAGCTATAATAATAAATTCTTTACCTAGTTCTTTAATAACATTTGTCCACATGGTATTACCTGTATCATCGTTAAATAATGGAATATGTTTACTACTGGCAACATACCATGAGTTAGCATTTATTTCATTTTCCAATTGATTTTTGCCCCATCCTGAATAACCTGCAAAAAAACGGATATTGCCATTATGTAATGTTCCTTCTTCTATCAATTGTTTTATCACTTCAAAGTTGCCTCCCCAATATAATCCCGGAATTATCTCTACTGCGCCGTCTATCTTATTGGAAGTGTGTATGTAGTATAAATGATTGGTATCTACCGGCCCGCCTGCATAAACTTTTCCATCAAATATAGGGAAATCATCTATTAAATCATGTATATCTACATTTAGAGGTTTATTTAATACAAAGCCAACTGCTCCTTCGTTTTTATATTCAGTTAGTAAAATTACGGTTCGGCTAAAGGTTAAATCAGTCATAAATGGATCTGATAATAAAATTCTGCCTTGAGCAGGTTTTAATGTATTTTTGGGGAGTAAATCAAATAGGTCATTCATAAGCTAATTGTTTAAGAATGTTGATTATACTTTTTCAAAAACTTTGCCATTTTATTAACAAATAACGCTAAAAGTATTCGGTAGTTGTTTTTTTATAAAGAGAAATTTATCAACACAATTTTGCCTCTGTTAATAAAATAGCGTTTTGAGCGTAAAATTTTATAGGTATTCAATTTTTAAAAATTAGTAGTTTCGCTGTATGGAAGATTTAAGAAATTATATTAATTCAATAAGAAGAGATTTTGCAGATAGACCATTAGATGAAGCAAGCCTAAATAATAATCCTTACAAGGTGTTTGAAGAATGGTTTGAGCAAGCTGTTCAGTCGCAAATTTTAGATCCATATGCAATGATTGTTGCAACAGCCGGGAATGATTTACAACCGACACTTAGAACAGTTTATATGCGTGATATTTCAGAAAGTGGTTTAATTTTTTACACCAATTATAATAGCAAGAAAGGTGTCAATCTGGCAGAGAATAATAAAATTGCCGGGCTTTTTTTGTGGGTTGAATTAGAAAGACAAATTAGAATAGAAGGTATAGCCACAAAAGTTTCTTCCGAAAAATCAGATGAATATTTTGCCTCACGTCCTCGCGAAAGTTGTATAGGTGCATGGGCAAGTAATCAAAGCCAGGAAATTGAGAGCAGAGAAGTATTGGAAGAAAAATTAAAATTTTATGTTGAAAAATTTAAAGATTTTGAAAAAATACCACGCCCCGATTTTTGGGGTGGATATATTATACAACCTTTTGCATTCGAGTTCTGGCAAGGTCGGCCCAGCAGGCTTCACGATAGAATTCGTTTTGAATTAAAGGATAATAATAGTTGGGTTAAAAAACGTTTATCTCCTTAATAAACCATGTATATATCAGAAACTAAAGTGCGCGTGCGCTATGCTGAAACCGATCGTATGGGTTATGTATATTATGGCAACTATGCGACATATTACGAAGTGGGAAGGGTAGAGGCTTTGCGTCAGTTAGGTTTAAGTTACAAAGAAATGGAAGATAGCGGAATAATGTTGCCCGTTTTAGAATACAGCATTAAATATTTTAAGCCGGCTTTTTATGATGAGGAATTAATTATCAAAACAATTATTCCGGAAATTCCTAAGGCAAGAATTAAGTTTTTGTACGAATGTTATAATAGCAAAAATATACTTTTAAATAAGGGCGAAACAACCTTGGTTTTTGTTAATACAGCAAGCGGACGACCTTGCAGTGCTCCTGTTTTATTTCTTGATAAAATTAAAGCGTTTTTTGAGAGATAAATTTCAAATTATTCTTTAAACATATTTTGAGCTGCTATATATGCAGTAGCCCATGCAGCCTGAAAATTAAACCCACCGGTTACCCCATCAATATTTAAAATTTCGCCTGCAAAATATAAATCATTTACCAATTTGCTTTGCATGGTTTTAAAATCAATTTCTTTTAAGTTAACTCCTCCACAGGTAACAAATTCTTCTTTAAAGGTTGTTTTGCCGTTAGCGGCGTATCGGTCGTGTAAAATTGTTTCAATCAGTTTATTTATTTCTTTATTTGAAACATCTGCCCAGCGTTTATTTTCATTAATGCCGGTTTTTGAAATTAAAAAACTCCAAAGTCTTAAAGGGATTTCAAATCCTTGACGATTGATGATTTTGTGATGGCCAAAATTTAAACGTTGATTTTCAAAATATTTTTTTAATTCCAGTTCGTTAAATTGAGGCAGCCAGTTTATTTGCACTTCGTATTTATAATCTAATGCATGTAATTCTCTTGCAGCAAAAGCTGAAAGTTTTAAAATTACGGGTCCGCTAAAGCCCCAGTGAGTAATTAGCAAAGGCCCTTCTTCTTCAAATTTTAAGGGGAGCAATTTTACGCGTGCTTTATTTACAGAAACTCCCATTAATTCTGTAATGGGAGTTTTAACTAAATTAAATGTAAATAAAGAGGGTACGGGAGGAACAATTGTATGTCCCAGTTTTTCAATCCATTTATACTGTTCTAATTTTGGATGTCCGCCTGTTGCTATCATTAATTTTATACACGATATTTCTTGGTAATCTGCTAATTGCAGAACAAATCCTTTTTCTTGTGGTGCAATTTTTTTTACTTCACAATTTTGCCAAATATTTATATTATTTTTTTTTACTTCTTTAAGAAAACAGTCAATTATAGTTTGTGAACTATCAGTAATAGGGAACATTCTGCCATCTTCTTCTGTTTTTAGTTTTACTCCTCGCTCGGCAAACCATAAAGCAGTTTCTAAAGGTGAAAATTTAGAAAATACACCGAGTAATTCTTTTGATCCTCTCGGATAGTATTGAATTAATTCTTTTGGGTCATAACAGGCATGAGTAACATTACAGCGACCACCACCTGATATTTTAACCTTTGCAAGCAATTTGTTTGATTTTTCAATAATCAAAATTTTTTTGTCAGGAAATAATGTTGCAACATTAATTGCGGTGAATATTCCTGCTGCACCAGCACCAATTACTATTAAATCAAATCTGAGCATGTGGGTGTTTAGTGAATTATAACTTCGGTAGCGCCAAAACCATATTTTTTAAAAGAACCATCATGGTAGCTTATACCTTGATAAGTATCTAATATTTTTCTTATTTCAGCTTTTAAAACGCCATTACCAACTCCATGTATAAATATTATTTTTTGTTGTTTGTTGATAATAGCATTTTCTAATTTTTTTCTAAAATGTTGTATTTGTATTTCTAAAATTTGTCCATTATTAAGGTAAGTGTAATTATCTAAAAGTTCTTCTATATGCAAATCTACTTCTATAGTTTGTTTACTGTTTTTTTGATGCTTTTGAGAAATTTTAGGAATTTGATATTGCTCTTTTTCAATTACGATTCTTTTTATTCCTTTTATTTTTTCTTTTTTTTCAGGGTTATCAAAATTAGATGTTTGTGTAATTATATCTTTGCTTGCAACCAGTTGAGAGATTAAAAATGGTACACTCAAACCATTTTCAAGCTCAACAATAGCCGTTTTTTTATCTTTAAAGGAAAGAATAGTTCCTTCTCCAACTTCATCTAAAAAACGTACCTTATCGCCAATTTTAAACATTACATTTAAAAAATTTATTTTTACAAAAGTAAAAATTCACTCATGCATTTACCATACAACAATCATTTTCTGTAGAAGATTAAAAAAAGAAAGAAATTTATGATATACCATAAATTAAACTTGTAAGGCACGAATTTTTTCAGCTGTCTGGCAATTCGGGGTGTATATTTTGCAACATATTTTAATAATCTATCCATAGGTGTTTTGTCTTTAGATGATGATAATAATACCTGATTTGTTGGTAAATATCGCTTTCCGCTTGATAAATAATTATAGGAAATTCTGGAAGGCGGAGGGACTTGGTATGCACCTACAATAGAATGAGCAAAACATGAATTAAAAGAAGAACCCGTAATAAGTACAAAAAAATTATCCCAAAAAAATTCATTAGATTTTTTCCTGCTTCGCAGCGATTAAGATTTTTATGAATTTAGAGAGTTTTATATTTTATTTAAAGGTAAGAAATCCTAAAAAATCTAAATCGGGCTTGCCTGTCGGCAAGCAGGCAAGCCCGATTTCATCCCACATGCCAACACTTTTGTCATGAGAATTTTCAAATTCTTATGACAAATCAGGGATTATCCGATATAAATCAAAAATAAGAATTTATCTTTTGTTTTACTTGATTTTATTGACTTGCTTAATTGTTTTTTTAATTATGCCACCCTATTCTGTTTTATACTTTCAATGATATTAGGTAAATATCCTACATAACGTGCAATTAATTTTTTTTGGGGATAATGTATTCAGTTGTAATTTTAAATTCTCCGTTTGTATCAGTTGTAACTCCAACAGACGAATTAATCCAATATATATTAGCTCCCGATAAAATTTCATTGTTATGGTTTATTACTTTCCCCGAAATAATTTGAGCAGCAATAGCAGCCAAAAAAAAGAAAATTATTAGTATGATTTTATTATTCATTTCAGCACTAATTTACAATTTCGCTTGTTTCATTTAAGTATTGAAAATTATTATTTAACATATGTAAAAAGAAATCATTTTAAACCTAAGGAACTTTGCACTATGAGCAAAGTAGAATTAGGATTAAAAGAAAACTGGAAACAATTTACATTATTAGTAATTGTTAATGCCTTTGTTGGCGGTATGGTAGGGCTTGAACGCTCCATACTTGCGCAAATGGCCGAACAGGAATTTTTAATTTCAGCTAAAACAGCAATTCTTTCTTTTATAGTTGTTTTTGGTATTGTAAAGGCTATTACAAATTATTACACAGGAGTTTTAGCCGAAAAATTCGGAAAGAAAAATTTACTCATTGCCGGATGGTTATTTGCAATTCCTGTACCGCTTATTTTAATATATGCACCCAATTGGAACTGGATAATTTTTGCGAATGTTTTTCTTGGAATTAATCAAGGATTTGCATGGAGCAGCACGGTAGTAATGAAAATAGATTTGGTAGGTGAAAAGCAGCGAGGTTTTGCTATGGGGTTAAATGAATTTGCCGGCTATTTATCAGTTGCTCTTGTTGCATTTTTTACCGGATGGATTGCTGCCAACTATGGAATCAGGCCTTATCCTTTCATTTTAGGATTAGTATTAGTTGCCTTTGGTTTAATATTCAGTATTTTTTTTGTTAAAGATACGGTACAACATGTTGCAAAGGAAAGTGTAAGCAGCAATATAAGCAGATTGAAAAATATTTTTTGGGAAACCACATGGAAACATAAAGTTCTTGGCTCTGTTACACAAGCAGGCTTGATTAATAATTTGAATGATGGCATGACATGGGGGGTGTTGCCATTAATATTAGCAGCAAAAGATTTTAGCTTACAACAAATAGGATTAATTACCGCTGTTTATCCTGCTGTTTGGGGGGTAGGTCAATTGTTTACCGGAAAAATGGCAGATATATTTTCAAAGAAAAAAATGTTGTTCATCGGTATGTTTTTACAGGCAATAGCTTTATTAATTTTGCCTTGGGCACAAAGTATGTTTCATTTTATTTTTCTATCTGTTTTTTTAGGATGGGGAACTGCAATGGTTTATCCGACTTTTCTTGCAACTGTTGCACAAACAATTCACCCAAAAGACCGAGCAAAAAGTATTGGCATTTTTCGCTTATGGAGAGATTTAGGTTATGCTATTGGTGCTATATTAGCAGGTATTATAGCAGATTTGATAAATATAAATGCTTCTGTTGTTTTAATTGGTGTTTTAACATTGATATCTTCATTTATAATTCTTTTTAGAATGCCTGAATTATTTTAGATGTTTTTATACAATAAAAACTAATTCAGAGTTATCAAGGGTTCTTAACTTCAATATTACTATAGAAAATAGGTTTAGGAACCACTATAGGTGCAAGTTTATTTGTTGTTACATGCCCGTCTGCAGAAATTTCAGCCCCTGCCATGTTACCTGCTTACCTTATTGTCCACCGTTCCGTGCAGTTCTTGTCTGTTAAGGATTTTATTTTGTTTGTCCACTCGTCTTCAGAGTAAGTTTGCATTTGCTGGCTTTGGAAAAAAATAAAATTCTTATTCAGAAATTGACGGCAGGTTTATCCCTGCTAAAAGTTCCGCAAAGTC
>CALKJP010000064.1 GCA_937995645.1 uncultured Bacteroidia bacterium | reverse complement strand
AATACAGCCGATGCTGGATTGGACGATGCAATTTGTGGTTTAACCATTTCATTAAATGCAAATACTGCAAACATAGGTACAGCAAGTTGGTCTCAAATATCCGGTCCGGGAGCACTTACATTCTCAAACAGTAGCTCAAATACATCATCTGTTACAGCATCTGCATACGGAACATATTCAGCAAGCTGGACTATTGTAAATGGCGTGTGCAGCACTACAGATAATGTTACGCTTACATTTGATGAAATGCCAAATGCCGCTAACGCAGGCTTAAATGACAGTATTTGCGGACTAATAACAAATTTAGGAGGAATCCAAGCTAATATAGGTATTTCAACATGGTCGCAATTATCAGGGTCAGGAACTACAATATTTACCAATCCTAACCAACACAATACTGCAATAAATGTTTCAACATCGGGTATCTATGATTATGTATATACCATTGTTAACGGAACTTGTGTAACATCCGATACTGTAACATATCATTTCTTTGATGCACCAACTCCTGTTGATGCAGGTGCAGATACAGCCGTGTGTGCACTTACTTTAAACTTAAATGCTCAAACCCCTAATTTAGGAAACGGAACATGGACACAAATAGCAGGTCCTGTTACGGCTACAATTGCTAATACAAATAATACAAATACGCAATTTGACGCTACACAATATGGAAACTACACGTTGGTTTGGACTGTTGTAAATGGTGTTTGTACATTACATGATACAGTTAATGTACGATTAGATCAAACCCCTTCTGTTGCATCAGCAGGAATTGATACAACAATTTGCAGAGACTTTTATACATTAGAAGGTAATATACCTGTGGTAGGCAATGGTTTATGGACAAGTAATAATACAGGTATTTCAATGTCAGATTCTACAGCTAATGATAATACAGTTAGTTCTCTTTCCTCAGGAATAAATATATTTATATGGACAATAAGCAATGGCGTATGCCCATCTTCGTCAGATACAGTTGAAATTACTTTTAATCCATCAGCAATTATTCCTGATTTTACTACCGATACCAATGAAATATATGCTTATCAAATAGTGAAGTTTATAGACCTTAGTTCAGGAAATCCGGATTCGTGGTATTGGAACTTTGGCGATGGAGATACTTCACGCATCCAAAACCCCGGACATATTTTTACCGATATTGGAATTTACCCTGTAATGCTTGTAATAACAAATGCTTTAGGATGTAGAGATACTCTTGTTAAAGATATTGAAGTTAAAACTCGTTTTCTGGTGCCAAATATTTTTACCCCCAATAATGATGGAATAAATGATGTGTTTAAAGTATTATCAAGCGGATACAAAGATTTCTCTATGCAAATTTATAATCGTTATGGACAGGTAATTTTCGAAACATTTAATCCCAATATAGGATGGAACGGAAAAACAGCAGCAGGGCTTGATGTTACTGCAGGTACATATTTCTATATTATTAAGGCCGTTGCGCCTGATGGTAAAGAGGTTATTGAAAAAGGCCCACTCCAATTGTTACGATAATTAAAACATTATTAGCATTTAAATAAAAGCGTCCCCAACAGCTGTTGGGGACGCTTTTATTTATGTAAGATTAGCGTAAATTTGTCCTTCATTTATTTACCATGAGAATTGGCGTTTTAAGTATATTGGTGTTATATGTTGTGTCAGGAAATTTTTCTCATGCCGCAAATGTAGAAAAGGGATATGAGTCGTTAAAAATCTATGATTTTTTTAAAGCGCGTCAAATATTTTATAAATCACTTAAAAAACACCCTACTGCAGCTGCTTATGGATTATCTCAAATTTTTTATAACGATAAAAATCCTTTTCATAATCTCGATTCTGCTTATATCATGATTTGTATGGCAGATACATCGCTGGTTAAAGAAAAAAAATCAAACTTAAAATTACTTCAAAAATTAGAAATAGATTCCATTAAAATTAAATCGCATCATGACTCTATTTGTTTAAAAGCCTATCAGGAAGTTTTAGCTCTAAATGATGAAGAAGCATATAACAGGTATATTTATTTTTATGCTACATCGCCACAATTAAATCAAGCAATAAAGAAAAGAAATTTTATTGCCTTTGAAAATGCTAAGCACCTAAACACATCAGCAGCTTTTCAGTTATTTTTAGAGAAATATCCCGATGCAGAACAAGCACAATCGGCTAAAGAACTATATGATTTATCCTTGTACAAAGAATACACTTTAAACAATAAATTAGATGCTTACATAAAGTTTATAAAGGAACATCCTGCTAGCCCCTATGTTTTTGATGCACACAATAAAATTTATGAAATTGAAACCAAAAATAAAACCATAAAAAGTTATCATCAATTTATAAAAAAGTATCCCGATAATCCTAATGTAAAACAAGCTTGGCAAAACATTTATGTGCTATACACCGCAGACGGATTACCTGAAACATTTTTAGAATTTAAACTCGAATATCCAGACTTTCCCTATACAGATCAAATACAGAAAGATATAGAACTCTCACAAATGCCATTTTTAAAAGTTGTTTTTGATGGTAAATGGGGATTTATTGATACAACTGGTAACTTAAGAATAAATTATAAATATAATTGGGTAGGCAATTTTAATGGCGGATTGGCAGAAGCTGAATTAAATGGTAAATACGGATACATTGATAAAAAAGGAGAAGCTGCCATTCCTTTTATATTTGATGAAGTAGATAAGTTCATAAATAAAATAGCTATCGTATCGCAAAACGAAAAAAAAGGAATCATCAATCGCAAAGGGCAAATAATACTTCCAATAGAATATGATGATATTTTTGAATTTAGCGAAGGTCTTGCTTTGGTAAATAAAAATGGGAAGTATGGTTATATTAACGAACAGCTTGTTGAGGTAATTCCTGCAAAATTTGAAGATGCAGCTTCATTCTCTGGAGGATTGGCAAAAGTACAAATGGATGGCAAGTATGGATTTATTAATAAAAACGGATTATTTATAATTCCTGCTGTGTTTGACTGGGCAGAAAGTTTTGAATCTGCCATAGCCCGTGTGCAGCTCAAAGGAATGTATGCATTACTGCACATTAGCGGAAAAATGTTATGCGGCTATGATTACGATTTTATCGATAAATTTTCAGAAGGAATGGCATTGGCAGTTAAAGAAAACAAATTTGGCTTTATTGATACAAGCGGCAAAATAATTATACCTATTCAATTTGATTATACAACCGGAATTAATGTTTTAGGAGGTTTTAAAGAAGGATTAGCGCGAATTGATAAAAACAAGAAAAAAGGATTTATTGATACCAAAGGGAAAATAGTAATACCTACAGAATATGATGATGTAAGACCATTTTCCGAAAACATGGCAGCATTCAAGCGCAAAGGAAAATGGGGATTTATAGATAAAAAAAATCAAATTATTATTCAACCTGTTTACGATTATGTATGGGATTTTAAAAATGCTGTTGCTAAGGTAAAACAAGCTGATTTACATGGATTAATCAATGTTTCCGGTAAAACAATTTTAAAAATTCAGTACGATGATGTAATTGAAATAAAAGATAATATCTGGCTAATAAAAAAATCAGAATTATTTGGAATAACTGATAAATCTGGCAATATAATAGTAGATTGTAATTTTCAAAATATCGAAATAATAGATAATAATTTACTGAAAGTATTTAAAAATAATAAGTTTGCATATTACCGTCCGCTTGAAAAAAAATATATATGGAAAGAAAACGGCTTTGAAGAATAAGTTAAATTAAAGCCTTTCTGAAAAATCATAAATAAACATTTACTACCTTTACGGCTTTAAAAAATTCTACTATGATTACAGTAAGCGGAATTACCTTACAGTATGGCAAACGTGTTTTATTTGATGATGTAAACCTGAAATTTACTCCCGGCAATTGCTATGGCATTATTGGTGCAAATGGTGCAGGTAAATCCACATTTTTAAAAATTCTTTCAGGAGAGGTTGATCCTACCAAAGGGCAGGTGAGTATTACCCCCGGAGAGCGCATGTCGGTTTTAAAACAAAATCACTTTGAGTATGATGAGGTGCCTGTATTACAAACCGTAATTATGGGGAATAAAAAATTATGGGATGTGATGCAAGAAAAAGATGCCATTTATGCAAAGCCCGATTTTTCGGATGCAGATGGTATCAGAGCCTCTGAGTTAGAAGGAGAATTTGCCGAAATGAATGGATGGAATGCCGAAAGCGAAGCCGCAGAATTATTAAGCAATTTAGGTATAAAAGAAGAGCTTCATACCCGATTAATGAAAGAGTTAAACGGAAATGAAAAAGTACGTGTATTATTAGCTCAGGCACTTTTTGGAAATCCTGATATTCTTTTATTAGATGAGCCAACCAACGATTTAGATGTTGAAACAATAACTTGGTTAGAAAATTTTTTGGCCGATTTCAAAAATACAGTCATTGTTGTATCGCACGACCGTCACTTTTTAGATGCGGTATGTACACATATTGCCGATATTGATTTCGGGAAAATAACCTTATATACCGGTAATTATTCATTCTGGTACGAATCAAGCCAGTTAGCTGCTAAACAAAAAGCTGACCAAAACAAAAAAGCTGAAGAAAAACGGAAAGAATTATTGGATTTTATTGCCCGATTTAGCGCAAACGCTTCAAAATCGCGACAAGCAACCAGTAGAAAAAAATTATTGGAAAAATTGAATGTAGATGAAATTAAACCATCCAACCGAAAATATCCTGCCATCATTTTCAAGCAAGAACGCGAGGCTGGTGATCAAATTTTAAATGTAGAAAATTTAGCAGCAAACAATGAAGATGGTCAACCTTTATTTGCCAACGCTACCTTTACATTGCGTAAAGGAGATAAAATTGGTTTTGTTGCTAAAGATCATTTAGCTATTACACGTTTGTTTCAAATAGTAATGGATGAAGTAAAACCTGATGCAGGTTCTTATACATGGGGAGTAACCATTACCCGTTCCTATTTGCCAAACGATAACAGCGAATATTTTAAAGAAGACTTAAATCTGATTGATTGGTTACGCCAATTTTCTAAAGAAAAAGACGAAACATTTATTCGCGGATTTTTAGGCAAAATGCTTTTTACGGGTGAAGAAACCTTAAAGAAAACAACCGTACTTTCAGGTGGTGAAAAAGTACGATGTATGATATCTCGCATGATGCTAATGAATGGAAATGTGCTTATTTTAGATGAGCCAACCAATCACTTAGACTTAGAATCTATCACAGCATTCAATAATTCATTAATTGATTTTAAAGGAACCGTTTTATTTACTTCGCATGACCACCAGCTTATGCAAACGGTTGCAAACAGAATAATCGAATTAACGCCCAACGGTATTATAGACAGAATAACAACTTATGATGAATATATAAACGATGAAAAAATTAAAAACCTTCGTAATCAAATGTATGGTGATATTGTAGAATTAAAAGCATAAACATAATGTTTAAACATAAAAAATAAAGCCTCCAATTTTAGAGGCTTTATTTTTTATACCTAATTTGTCATTAGGATTTTCAAATTCTAATGACAAATTAGGTTTTATTTATTCTTAAGAATATCTCTGATTTCAGTAAGTAATATTTCTTCTTTTGTTGGAGGTGGAGGAGGTGGTGGTGTTGCATTAGCTTCTTCTTTCTTCTTAGCAGCGTTAATTCCTTTTACAACAATAAATAATGCAAATGCTACTATTACAAACGAAATACAGGTAGAAAGAAAATTACCATACTTTATAGCTGTACCGGTAATAGTAAGTTCAGCTAAATTGGTAAGGTTCGCTGCATCTAAAGCAGGTTTTAATACAGCAGGTGTAATAATGTCATCTACCAGTGAGCCAACAATTTTATTGAAAGCACCACCAATTACTACACCAATTGCAAGGTCAATAACA
>CALKJP010000063.1 GCA_937995645.1 uncultured Bacteroidia bacterium | reverse complement strand
TATGATAAAATTATTAGCCAATGACGGAATAGATGCAAGCGGTAAAAAAATGCTTGAAGCAGCTGGATTTGATGTTATAACAACAAAAGTTGAACAGGCCGACTTGGCAGATTATATCAATAACAATAATATAAGTGCTTTAACTGTACGTAGTGCAACTAAAGTAAGAAAAGATATTATTGATGCCTGCCCGGGATTAAAATTAATTGGACGAGGTGGTGTTGGAATGGATAATATTGATGTAGAATATGCACGCGAAAAAGGCATTAAAGTAGTAAATACTCCGGCTGCATCCTCACAATCTGTTGCCGAACTGGTTATTGCACACATGTATAGCATGGTGCGTTTTTTACATTTATCAAACCGTGAAATGCCGGTAAAAGGCTCAACCGAGTTTAATACCCTAAAAAAAAATTATTCAGAAGGTATAGAATTAAGTGGTAAAAGCATTGGAATTATTGGATTTGGAAGAATTGGTCAGGCAGTAGCAAAATATGCCATAGGCAATGGTATGCGCGTTTATGCATATGACCCCTACACAACTATGGCTACCATTAAAATTGATTTTTTTGATGGTAGTAGCAAAGAATTTTTAATTTCTTCTGCTCCTGTAAACGATTTTATAAGTAAATGTGATTTTATTACCGTACACGTACCGGGAGGCGAGATTATAGGTGAAAAAGAAATTGCCTTAATGAAAGATGGGGTAATGCTGATAAATGCTGCAAGAGGAGGCGTAATAAATGAAACGGCATTGTTAAATGCTTTAAACAGTGGGAAAGTTGCCTGTGCCGCTTTAGATGTATTTAATAATGAACCAACACCTGATAGCACCTTACTTACTCATCCAAAAATCAGTTTAACACCACATACAGGTGCAAGTACCAAAGAAGCACAATTACGCATTGGAACTGAACTGGCGCAGTTAATTATCGATTTTTTCCAGAAATAAATTTATTCTTCTCCCATGTGATATAAGATAAGCCCGGCTATTGGGCTTTCTAGTATTTTTCCCATAGGTATTCCTTTTTCATCTGCTATACGTGAAATAATATTACTGTAATAAAAACCAACCGAACCAACAATTCCTAAAGGCAATTCTCCTTTACGGGGATATTTGCAAATATGCCTGTCGAAAAACAAACGGAAAGCATCAACAACTAACTTATTGCAATATTCATGCTTTAAATTTTGATAAATAAATTTACTGAACGATGCTAAATAACGACTTGGAAAAGGCTTTTTATATACATTTTCCAACACTTCATCTTTGCTTAATTTAAAACGCTCTTTTATTCTATCAGAAATTTCTTTCGGCATTTCTTCATTTAAAAAATCACAAATCAATTGTTTGCCCATATAAGCCCCGCTCCCCTCATCGCCTAATATAAAACCTAAGGAAGGTTGATTTTGTACAATTTCTTTACCATTGTAATAACAACTGTTTGAACCTGTACCTAAAATTGCCGCTAACCCTTCTCTTTGACCACATAAAGCTCTTGCTGCAGCCAGCAAATCATGCTCAACGGTAATATGTGCGTGTTTAAAAACTTTTTCAATACCCGATTTAACATCATGGCATTTTTCGATAGATGAACATCCGGCACCGTAAAAATAAATTTCAATTTTTTCGTTTTGAATAAAGTCAGGTAATGCAGGTAAAAGTTCGTTTTCAAGTATTTTTGAAATATCATTCCAACTTACAAAATAAGGATTTATACCCTGCGTATAAGCCTGATAAATTTTGTTTTTATCATCAATTAATCTCCATTCTGTTTTAGTGGAACCACTATCAGCTATCAGTAACATAGTTTGGTATATTTATGGCTAATTTCAGTATTTTTATTAAGTGTTTAATCATTTTTGATTAACATTTTTTAAACGAATATTAATCTTGTAAAAAGAAAAATAAACGTTCTTTGTTGTTAGTGAAATTTACAAGAAAACATATTGTTGCTCCGGTAGCATATATTCTCACACTATTACTTTTAAATAGTAGTGTAGATGTTATTGAACGCAGTGTATATAAACCATGGGAAGAACAGCAACACAATTTTAATGAAATTGAAAGTTTGGTTGAACTGATTACCGAAATTGGTTTAAACATGAATGATATCATTCCTGAAAGTGATGGAGAAGACAACCAAAGTTTAAAAGGGAAACAAGTATTAAAATTTATTCAAATCAGAAGTCTGAATTTTTTATACAAATCATTCAAATCAAAAACATTTAATCAATTGTACTATTCCAATTATCAACTATTAGAATCGTCTATTTTTATTCCTCCTCCTGAAAAATAAAACGTCTATATCAAATTTGATTATTAAAATAAATAATCATTAAGCGTTTTATCTATTTATTTATCTGTATATGCATAAAATTATTGCTTTATTAATAGCCATGCTTCTAAGCATTGCATTAATTGCACAAGAAGAACCGGATTCCACACGTATCATTAATGCCCAATTAGATTCTATTTATATTGCAGAAATTGAAGAAGTAAAAGGTCAAAAATTAAAAATACTTCATGCTGAGCCAATTTATATTGATTTAATTAGAGACTTAGGTGCACGAAAAGGAGAAAAGGAATGGAATGTTGGTTTTGGTATTACTGATAAAAATAAATTTGACAGTTATGAAGGTTTAATAGAATATGAATTTGCACCCATCAATAGGCTTGGACTAGAAATAGAAATTCCGGTAACAATAATTGCTTCAAATTATAAAGAAGTAAAAGATAGTTTACCATCACACAGAGTCGAATCGCTAAAACTAGCTGCACAATGGTCGTTTTTAGTTTCCGATAAAATTAATACAACTCTGGCATTAGGATATATTCACGAATTTTTATTAAGCGATATAGATGTAATTAAACATCAAACTATTTTTATGGGTAATTTATTCAATCCATTTTTCATTGCCGCAAAAAGATGGGGAAATAATTTTCATACCCTAATTTATGCAGGACCTCATATTGAACAAAAGTTCAGGAAAAATCAATTACATCTAAGTTATCATATAAATACTAACATTCATTACATGATACCCGGCACTAGAAATTTTATTGGTGTCGAAGTAAACAAAATTCTTGAAGATAATGAGATTAAATCGGTCTTTCGCCCACAAATGAGAGTAGGTTTAGCAGATAATTTATTAATTGGTATTGTAGGAGGAATTCCAATAAATAAAAACCACGAACGACTTAGTTCTTTTATACGAATTATTTATGAACCGGGGCATAAACACAAATAATAAAAAATTTAATTTTCTAATAATACTAAATAATTATACTTACCAAAAATGAAGCAAATATTACTATCAATATTATTACTTATTTTAATTAAAATCGCCCATTTATCACTGATGATGCTCGCATAGTAGGATACCGATTAGCACAATGCGAAACCCGGGCCAGATTTGATCGCCATTCCGGTCAATGGTGGCACATGGCTGCTTACGGTCCTTCAAAAAAAAATGGAATTAAGTGCCGGATTGGTTTTTGGTTACGATAAACCCAATGATGCAAGCGCACATTTCAGCTATGCCATGCCATTATTGCAAGGAAAATATTTATTTAAAGGATATGCACCAGGAAAGGGTCCAGGATTTGGTTTAGTAGCAGGAACATTTCTACCCAATTGC
>CALKJP010000062.1 GCA_937995645.1 uncultured Bacteroidia bacterium | reverse complement strand
CTCATTCCCACCCGTTTATTAAAGGATTTTTTGAACGATATATCGTGGGAGATATGCCATTGCCCTATAAAGAATTTTGCGAAAAAATCGGATGGTCATACCGAGCTTCCAGAACAGATTCATTGCTAACTTTTGGCGATATTCTTTTTACCTTTGATAGCCGATATGGCGGATTTAAAGTTACGCAAACAAAAGCAAGTGATAATGTATTTGAATTACGTGATAATGACAAAATTTTAAAAGTAAACGGAATCCCATTAAATACTTCTAATTATGTTGATTTACTTACACCCATTATTGAAACCAGAGGAAATTACCCTATTACCATTACTTACGAGCGAAAAAAGAAAATTATGGAGCGAACCGAAAATCCTAAGAAAATCGGAATCACATTTAAACACATGATTCAAGAACTTGAATATTATAGTCCTGAAGCGCAAATTATACGAAATAAAATTTATAAAAAATAATCTGTTCATCACTCCATACTTGTCCCCCATACGTATTATATTAATTGTATTTGGAATTGTTTATTCAACTCATGCTTCAGCAACTAAAAAAGAAGCTGTTGCAGTAAGAACCGATATTGCTCCCAAACTCGATGGTATTCCTAATGAAGCATGTTGGGATGCAGCACCAGTTATAAGCGGATTTACACAAAGACAAATAAACACAGGCCAACCCGCTTCGCAACATACAGAAGTTAAATTATTGTATGATAATATTGCCCTTTATGTTGGGGCAATATTGTATGATGTTTCAAACGACTCAATTTTGCGAGAAGTAGGCGAACGCGATTTACCCAACACCAATAGCGACCAGTTTGGGATTTATTTAGATACCTACAACGATGCTATAAATGCATTTGGTTTTATTGTAAACGCTGCCGGAGTTCAAACAGATATTCGCTACTCACCTAATGGCGAAGATTATTTATGGAATGCTGTTTGGGACAGCAAAGTAAAAATTGAAGGAAACAATTGGTATGTTGAGTTAAAAATTCCATTCAGCGCCATTCGATTTGCAGATATTCCGGTTCAAAAATGGGGCGTAAACTTTATGCGTGGTATTCGCAGACACAGAGAAATAAGTTTCTGGAATTTTGTGGATCCTGCAAATGAAGGTTTTGTTAATCAATTTGGAATTTTAAATGGGATTGAAAACATTGTTTCACCTATTCGTTTATCGCTTACGCCTTATGTTTCATATTATGCCAATCATTATAAAACAATAATCGCAACATCTGTTAACAGCACCTTTAATGCAGGAACCGATTTAAAATATGGGATAAACGAAAGTTTTACACTCGATATAACCTTAGTGCCTGATTTCGGGCAGGTACAATCCGACAATTTAGTTTTAAATCTTTCGCCTTTCGAAGTTCAGTTTAACGAATTTCGACCATTTTTTACAGAAGGAACAGAACTCTTTAATCGCGGTGGATTATTCTATTCCAGACGTGTTGGTGGTACTCCTAAAAATTATTATTCTGTTTTTGAACAATTAAATGAAAATGAAAAAATTGTTTCAAATCCACCCACCAGCCAATTGATAAATGCATCAAAAATATCGGGCAGAACAAGAAAAGGATTAGGCCTTGGAATTTTTAATGCAACTACCAATAGCACCTTTGCTACTGCAGAAAATAACAATGGCGAAAAAAGAAATATTTTAACCGATCCGCTTACCAATTACAATGTACTTGTATTAGATCAATCATTTAAAAACAATTCTTATTTCAGTATAGTAAATACCAATGTTATACGCGAAGGGAATTTTTATGATGCCAATGTAAGTGCTACACAATTTAAAATTGCCGATAAAACTAATACCTTTTCATTTACCGGATTTGGTGCAATAAGCCAATTATATAACCCTGCCAAACCGGTTGATTTAGGTCATAATTTCAGAATAAATACAGGAAAAATAAGTGGACAAAATCAATACGGAATAACAATCCGACAGCTTAGCGACCGTTATAATCCGCGCGATTTAGGATTTTTATTAAATAATAATACTACTGATTACGAAGCATTTTATTCTTATAATATTTTTCGTCCTTTTTGGAAACTTAACAATATTTTCAATACCCTGAGAGTAACTTATTCGCGCTTGTATGTGCCGAATAAATTTCAAAATTTAACCATTAATCTCAGCAGCAATACTACCATTACACGTTACTTTTTCAGTATGGGATTAAGTGCAAATGCGCGCCCTATTGAAAGTTACGATTTCTTTGAACCTCGCGTTAGAGGAAGATTTTATACGCTTCCAAAATATTTAGGTGGCGGTTATTGGTATTCTTCTGACTACCGCAAAAAATTTGCATTAGATGGTAACTTTAATTATCGCCATTATGAACAAAATGGCAGAAACGATTTTTCGTATCGAATTGCACCTCGTATTAGAGCTACAGATAAAATTTTGTTGATACATGAATATTTTGAAGAATTCAAAACCAACGATGAAGGTGTGGCTCTTAATACAAATGGAAGTATTATTTTAAATAACGATACCAGCATTTTTGGTATTAGAAATGTACACACCATTTCCAACACCTTTAACATTCGTTATTCTATGACAAACAGAATGGCGCTTACATTCAGATTAAGACACTATTGGTCAAAAGCTGTTTATAACGAATTTAAAAATTTAGGTGCAGATGGTTACCTATACGAAACAGATTACAAAGGGAACAGTAATTTAAATTTCAATGCATTTACCATAGATATGGTGTATGTTTGGAATTTTACTCCCGGCAGCGAAATGAGAATAGTATGGAAAAATACGATTACCGATTTATCGCAATTTACGGGATATTCGTATTACGAAAATTTAGAAAATACCATAGAAGGACCACAATTTAACAGTATTTCAATTAAAGTATTGTACTTTTTGGATTATTTGATGTTGAAACCTCATAAAAAACATGCTTAATGTTTAAAAAAACAATAATTTGGTACAAAGTTTTCGAGTCAGAACAGCAAGGTTTTGATCTTATACCCGATAATGCTTCCATAGAAATTTTAATAGGTGATAGAATATTTTGTATGGCACGATACAAAGGAAATTTTTATGCCTTGGATAATCGTTGTCCACATCAGGGAGCACCTTTAAGCGGAGGTAAATGCAACGAAAATGGTGCAATAGAATGCCCTTGGCATAAATACCCATTTGATTTAAAAACCGGAAGATTTACACTTGGTCCGGGTGATTGTGTAGAAACTTATCCGGTAGAAAAAAGAGCAGATGGAATTTATATTGGAATAAAAGACTGGTGCTGGAAATTATTTTTTTAGTTATTAAAGCTATTATTCCCGAATTAATCTTGTTTGCCGACAGGCAAGCTCGATTTAAATTTTATTAGGATTTATTACAATTAAATAAATTACAAAACACTCAAGAAATACTAACAAAATCTTAATCGTTGCGAAATAAGAAAAAGCCTAATAACTTTTTTAGGATTATAGATTTGTAAAAGTTCAAATTAATACTGCTGAATTTGGGTTAATTTTAAACTTAGATTTGTTAATGTTAAGTTACATATTTCTTCTATATTGCCCACCAACTTCAAACAGTGCTTTGGTTATTTGACCAAGCGAGCAGTATTTGGTTACTTCCATCAATTGTTCAAACATGTTTTTATTTTGTATGGCCGCTTCTTGTAGTTTAGCTAATTGCTCTTTACTTTCTTTTTCATATTTTTTTTGCAGATTAATTACTGTGTCAATTTGCTGTTTTTTCTCTTGTTCGGTAGCACGAATAACTTCAGCAGGAATTATGGTTGGCGAACCTTTAGAACTTAAGAAAGTATTCACCCCTATAATTGGGTATTCTCCGGTATGTTTTAAGGTTTCGTAATACAAACTTTCTTCCTGTATGCGGCTGCGCTGATACATGGTTTCCATAGCTCCCAAAACACCTCCGCGTTCGGTTATTCTATCAAATTCGGCTAATACGGCTTCTTCTACTAAGTCGGTTAATTCTTCAATTATAAACGAACCTTGCAGCGGATTTTCGTTTTTCGCTAAACCTAACTCACGATTAATAATTAACTGAATAGCCATTGCTCTACGCACCGATTCTTCGGTTGGTGTAGTAATGGCTTCATCATAAGCATTGGTGTGCAGCGAATTACAGTTGTCGTAAATAGCATACAATGCTTGTAAGGTTGTTCGAATATCGTTAAAGTCTATTTCTTGTGCATGCAGCGAACGACCGGATGTTTGTATATGATATTTCAACATTTGCGAACGAGCATCTGCTCCGTATTTATATTTTAGTGCTTTTGCCCATATTCTGCGTGCTACACGGCCAATTACGGCATATTCAGGGTCAATTCCGTTGCTAAAGAAGAAGGATAAATTGGGACCAAAATCGTTAATATTCATTCCACGGCTTAGGTAATACTCTACATAGGTAAAACCGTTTGCCAGTGTAAATGCCAATTGAGTAATGGGGTTTGCACCTGCTTCGGCAATATGGTAACCGCTGATAGAAACCGAATAGAAATTACGAACTTTATTTTTTATAAAATATTCTTGCACATCGCCCATTAAACGAAGTGCAAATTCGGTAGAGAAAATACAAGTATTTTGAGCCTGATCTTCTTTTAAAATATCGGCTTGTACTGTGCCCCGCACTTGCGACAAGGTTTCAGCTTTTATTTTTTCATACACATTCTTCGGTAAAACCTGATCGCCTGTTACTCCTAACAACATCAATCCTAATCCATCATTTCCTTCGGGCAAACCTGTTGAATTGTATGGAATATATTGAGGAATAGCTACACCTTTTTCTTTATGTATTTGTTCGATTTTCTTTTTAACCTCTTCTTCTAATCCATTTTTCTTGATATAAATTTCGCATTGCTGATCAACAGCGGCATTCATAAAAAATCCAAGTAACATAGGGGCAGGACCGTTAATGGTCATACTTACCGATGTTTTTGGATCTGCCAGATTAAAACCTGAGTACAATTTTTTAGCATCATCTAAACAGCAAATAGAAACGCCCGAATTACCAATTTTACCGTAAATATCGGGTCGCCAGTCAGGGTCATGCCCATAAAGAGTAACACTGTCAAATGCTGTTGAAAGACGCTTGGCGGGCATTCCTAAACTTACGTAATGAAAACGCTTGTTGGTTCTTTCGGGTCCGCCTTCTCCGGCAAACATTCGAGTTGGGTCTTCCCCTTCGCGTTTAAATGGATAAATTCCGGATGTGTATGGAAACTCTCCCGGAACATTTTCTTGCAATACCCAACGTAATAATTCGCCCCATGCTTTGTAGCGTGGGGTAACTACTTTGGGTATTTGTGTATGCGATAATGATTCGGTATGGGTTTTAACTTTTATCTCTTTGTCGCGAACTTTAAAAATGTAGTATTCATCTTTATACAACTTTACTTTATCAGGCCATTGCTGAATTATTTCCCAGTTATGCGGGTCTAAATCGAGCTTTATTCTGTCGAATTCAGCATTCAAAACTTTTATAATATCTTCTGACACACCCCCTGCTCCCTCTCCAGAAGGCGTAGCAAAAGCTTCAATAGTTTTGTGAAGGGCATACAATTTTTCCGCTATTTCTGCTTGTTTATTTACCCAAACATCATATTTGCGATTATTTTCTGAAATTTCTGAAAGGTAACGTGTACGTGCCGGAGGGATTACAAAAATTTTCTCCGACATTTCTTTGGTAATGGTAAATTTTGATTTTAAATCAGCTCCTGTTTTTTCTACAATTTTATCCATTACTGCTTTATATAGCGAGTTTGTGCCCGGGTCGTTAAATTGCGAAGCAATGGTACCGTAAACAGGCAAATCATCATCATTAACATCCCATAATTGATGATTGCGTTTGTATTGTTTTTTTACATCGCGCAATGCATCTAAAGCACCTCGTTTATCAAATTTGTTAATGGCTACAATATCAGCAAAATCGAGCATATCAATTTTTTCTAATTGCGTAGCCGCTCCAAATTCGGGGGTCATAATGTAAAGCGATGTATCGCTGTAGTCTAAAATTTCGGTATCGCTTTGACCAATGCCTGAAGTTTCTAAAATAATTAAATCAAAACCTGCAGCTTTGAGCACATTAACGGCATCGCCCACATATTTGCTTAATGCCAAATTGCTTTGACGAGTAGCCAGCGAACGCATATACACACGATCGTTGCGAATGGAGTTCATACGAATTCTATCGCCCAGTAAAGCACCTCCTGTTTTGCGTTTGCTGGGGTCAACAGAAATAATGCCGATGTACTTCTCAGGAAAATCCAATAAAAATCTGCGCACCAATTCATCTACCATGCTTGACTTTCCGGCTCCACCTGTACCGGTAATACCTAAAACGGGAGACCCCTCCAACCTCCCCTTAGGTGAGGCTTTCAAATTAGCAAGTAAAGGAGCAAAAATTGTTTTAAATTCCTCTTCTCTATTTTCTGCAATTGAAATGAGTCGGGCAATAATTTGTTTATTTTTTGATTGGAGTTCTTCTAAAACACCCTTTCCTATGGGAAGGGATGGGGTTGGGTAATCGCATTTTTGTACCAAATCATTAATCATTCCTTGCAAACCCATAGCGCGGCCATCATCGGGATGATAAATACGTGTTATGCCATATTTCTGCAATTCTTCAATTTCAGTTGGAAGAATGGTTCCCCCACCACCACCAAAAATTTTAATATTTTCTGCTCCTTTTTCTTTCAGCAAATCATACATGTATTTAAAATATTCCATGTGCCCACCTTGATAGCTTGTCATGGCGATAGCGTGAGCATCTTCTTCTATGGCACAGTTAACCACTTCTTCCACGCTTCTGTCGTGTCCTAAATGAATTACTTCACATCCGGTTGACTGGATAATTCTGCGCATGATATTGATAGCCGCATCGTGCCCATCGAACAAAGAGGCTGCAGTTACAATTCTAATTTTATTTTTCGGTATGTATGGTGTTTGTTCTTGCATGGTTTTAGCATTTATAAACTTGCAAATATAAGGGTTGAGAATCTTTAATCAAATCTTTTGTTTATAACGATTTAGCATAAAAACAAACGTCCCCAAACTTTTGGGGACGCTGTTGGTTAACACTTAAAAAACCGCAATAAGTTAACCACGCTTATTGCAAATTCTTGTTTTTAAGCAACTTTTAAAGCATCTTTTACTTTTTCTTTTAATAATGCATGGCGCAGTACTTCGTGCATTTCTTTAACATATATAAACTTTAAGCCTTTAATATAGTTTGGATTTATTTCTTGAATATCTTTTTTATTATCAACCGAAAGGATAATTTCTTTAATACCTGCTCGTTTTGCAGCCAGTATTTTTTCTTTAATTCCACCCACCGGTAACACACGACCTCGCAGGGTTATTTCACCGGTCATAGCAAGATGCGAACGTACTTTGCGCTGTGTAAATGCTGATGCAATAGCTGTAAGCATGGTGATACCTGCACTTGGTCCATCTTTTGGTACAGCACCTTCGGGAACGTGAATGTGTACATTCCATTTTTCAAACACATCGTCATCTATACCTATTAATGCACTGTGAGCTTTTAAATATTCCATTGCCAAAACAGCTGACTCTTTCATAACATCGCCTAAGTTTCCTGTGAGGGTTAGTTTTCCTTTACCTTTGCTTAATCCTGCTTCGATAAATAATATATCGCCTCCAACCGATGTCCATGCAAGACCTGTAACAACTCCAGCTACTTCGTTACCTTGATATTTATCTTTTTCGTGTGCCGGGCCAAATATCTTAACTAAATCTGTTTCTTTTATGGTTTTATTGTATTTATCACCCATGGCAATACTCTTAGCAACATGGCGTACTAATTTGGCAATGCGTTTTTCTAATGCTCGTACACCAGATTCTGAAGTATATTCTGCAATAATTTTTTCTAAAACAGCATCACTCACAACTAAATCTTTTACTTTTAAACCATGCTCAATTAATTGTTTAGGCAACAAATGTTTTTTAGCTATTTGTAATTTTTCTTCAAGAGCATAACCGGTTAATTCTATTACTTCCATTCTGTCGAGTAAGGCAGGCTGGATGGTTGATAATGAATTTGCAGTAGCAATAAACATTACTTTACTTAAATCGTAATCGAGTTCTAAAAAATTATCGTAAAAAGTGCTGTTTTGCTCCGGGTCTAATACTTCCAACATGGCTGATGAAGGATCGCCATGTGCATCGCGACTCAATTTATCAATTTCGTCTAAAATAAAAACAGGATTGGATGTTCCGGCTTTTTTTAAGTTTTGAATTATTCTTCCGGGCATAGCGCCAATGTAGGTTTTGCGATGTCCACGTATTTCAGCTTCGTCTCTTAAGCCTCCTAAAGACATACGCACATATTTTCTTCCTAATGCTTCTGCAATTGATTTTCCTAAGGATGTTTTGCCAACACCGGGAGGTCCGTATAAGCATAAAATTGGCGCTTTCATATTGCCTTTTAACTTTAAAACCGCCAAATGTTCTAAGATACGCTCTTTTATTTTTTCCATTCCAAAATGGTCGCGATCTAAAATCTTTTTTGCGCGTTTTAGGTCAAATTTGTCTTTAGAATATACATTCCAAGGTAAATCTAAAATAGTTTGTAAATAATTAATTTGTACTGAATATTCTGCCGAAACAGGGTTTATGCGTTGTAATTTATCTAATTCTTTATTAAAATGTGCAGCAACTTCTTTGCTCCACTTTTTTCGGGATGCTTTTTCGCGCATTTCATTAATTTCCTGTTCGTTAGGACTTCCGCCTAACTCATCCTGGATGGTTTTCATTTGTTGATGCAGGAAATATTCGCGCTGTTGGCGATCCATATCATGTTTAACTTTCGATTGGATTTCGTTCTTAAGCTCCAACAACTGTAATTCTTTTGATAATTGTTCAAGCAACATAGTTGCTCTTTCTCGCAGATTAGCAACTTCCAGCATCTTTTGCTTTTCGTGCATAGATGCATTCATATTAGAGGAAATAAAATTTATCAGAAAGGGAGCACTTTCAATATTTTTTATGGCAAACGATGCTTCGGTGGGTATGTTGGGCGATTGTGAAATAATTTGAATAGCCATGTCTTTTAATGAAGAAACTAAGGCTTCAAATTCCTTATCTCCTTTTGCAGGTCGTAATTCTTCAAACGCTAATACATTTGCTTTTATATAGGGTTCTGTTTGCATTACTTCGTGCAATTTAAAGCGCTTTTTACCCTGAATAATAACTGTGGTACTGCCATCAGGCATCTTAAGCATTTTAATAATTTGAGCAATGGTTCCAATTTCGTGCAAATCTGCCGGGCTTGGGTCTTCTACCTTGTCATTTTTTTGTGCTACAACGCCTATAATTCTATCAGATGTATAAGCATCGTTTATCAATTTTATGGATTTATCTCTTCCAACGGTAATGGGTATAACAACTCCCGGAAACAAAACGGTATTTCTTAAAGGTAAAATCGGTAGCGTTTCTGGGGTTTGCTCACGGTTCATTTGCTCTTCTTCTTCGCTTGAAAGCAAAGGAATAAGTTCTGAATCTTCGTTTATCATATTACTTAATCGAAGTGGATATATGTCAAAATAGTCTGTCATTCTGTACTTTTTTTATTATAAACTTTAAATTTAAGAGGATGTAAAAACAACCTTGTTTTTGTGCAAAACTTTGAATTTTAATTCAAAACATATAAAATTTTATTGATAATCAACTCAAATAATACATTAAGGCAAGCTTTATGCCACAGGATAAAATATGCCAAAATGACTATTGATAATGGTCGAGTTCAAAAACCTTTTCAAAAATGGCTTTTTCTGCTTGATCAAAAGCAATATTTCTACGCGACATAACTAATTGAGCCACTTCTATAGCTTTTGAAACTTTGTAAGTTGAAAATCCTTGTGCTCCTCCCCATGCGAATGAAGGGATAAAATTTCGAGGGAATCCGCTGCCAAATATATTGGAACTAAATCCTACCACTGTTCCGGTATTAAACATGGTATTAATGCCGCATTTTGAATGGTCGGCCATTATTAAGCCACAAAACTGTAAACCGGTAGGTATAAATGCTTTTTGGGTATAATTCCAAATTTTTACTTCTGAATAATCGTTTTTAAGGTTAGAGTTATTGGTATCTGCACCTAAATTACACCATTCACCTAAAACTGCATTGCCTAAAAATCCATCATGTGCCTTGTTAGAATATCCAAAAATAACGGAATTGTTTACCTCTCCTCCTACTTTAGAATATGGACCTATGGTGGTTGGACCATAAATTTTAGCTCCCAGTTTAAGTTGTGAATGTTCGCATAAAGCTAAAGAGCCTCGCACAATCGAGCCTTCCATTATTTCTGCATCTTTACCAATGTAGATAAGAGCATTATTTGCATTTAAAATAGCATATTCTACTTTAGCTCCTTCTTCTAAAAAGATATTTTGGGGTGCAATAACTTGATTGGTTGAGCTGATTGGTTGAGAGATTTTTCCTTTAACTAATAATGTAAAATCATCGGTAATAGCTTGTCCGTTTTTACTGAAAATATCCCATGTATTGCGAATGGTAAAAATTTCGCCATCGTATTCCTTTTTTTTGTAATCTTTTAGCTCATTATCATCATTTAAAATTATTCCTTTAGCTGCCAATAGCTTTATTTTAGATTCTGGTGCATAAAAGGCTATTATAATATTTTCTTTAACCAGCATTTCATGTTCTTTTAAGGAATGAATTGTATCTAATAATCGTGTGTTTGGACAGATACTTCCGTTAATTAATACATTATTAGCACCTGATATTAATTTATATCGTAAACCAAGATAGTCTTGGGTAATAAAACCGGGTTTTAAGCTGAGATACTTTTCCCATTTTTCAGCTATGGTTAAAATTCCAATTCGAATTGTAGCTACAGGACGCGAAAAGGTTAATGGCAAAAGGTTATTGCGGGAAATATCGTCAAATAAAATG
>CALKJP010000061.1 GCA_937995645.1 uncultured Bacteroidia bacterium | reverse complement strand
GGAATAATTTCAAAGCCAGGCATAAAAGGACCAAATCCGCCTCTTGAATCAGGGTCGGTTGAAGCTGAAATTACGGTAGTGGTTCTTCCATGAAAATTACCTTCAACAGCAATAATAACGGCTCTGTCTTTTTCAATTCCTTTCACATCATACCCCCAGCGTCTGGCTAGTTTAATAGCAGTTTCATTAGCTTCTGCCCCACTGTTCATAAACAATGCCTTATCGTAACCAAATGTTTCGGTAATATATTTTTCAGCCAATCCAAGCTTATCGTTGTAAAAAGCACGCGAAGTGAGCGTTAACTTTTTAGCTTGCTCAGTAAGGGCTTTTATAATTTTAGGATGACAATGACCTTGATTAACTGCAGAATAGGCAGAAAGAAAATCGTAATAACGTTTTCCTTCTAAATCCCATAAATATACGCCTTCACCACGCTCTAATACAACGGGTAATGGATGATAATTGTGTGCTCCGTATTTATTTTCGAGTTCTATTGCCTGATGGCTGGTTAATTTTTCTAACATAAGCGTTTCCATAAACAATCTTTTTTTACAAAGTTACTAAATAAAGGCTGCTTGGGCAAAGGATAAAAAAAATAGATTGATAAAGCATTTAACCCCAAATTATGCAATAAGAAAACCGGTTATACGGCAAAGCATTTGTATTTGTGTTTTATCCATCAATTCATGGAAATAAGCACTTGGGTTCAACCAATTTGTTTTACCTTGATGGCAATAAACGATATTGGACTTGTTTTTAATGAGTTTATTTTCTCTGTGTTTCTCTGTGTTCTCCGTGGTTGTATTTTTTCTGTAACAGTTACTTCAGAGGTAATTGTCTTTCCGGATGCCTATAGAAAATTTCTAATGCATAAATTGGGTTAAATATAAAAACAAAACCCTCACCATTTAGATGAGGGTTTTTAATAAAGCATGGCTAAAAATATATACTATGCATTAACACTTACAATTGGAGCGGCATCTAATATTTCTTTACTTACACCCGAAGCGTATTGCTCAAAGTTTTTAACAAAAGCGGCAGCAAGGTAAGTTGCCTTTTCATCAAATGCATTTTTATCTGTCCAGGTATTACGAGCATTTAAAATCTCGCTTGGTACATTAGGGCATGTTTTTGGAATTGCTAAACGGAAGAATGGGGTAGTGTCGTATGCTACATTATCTAATTCACCGTTTAAAGCCGCTGTAATCATTGCACGGGTATATTTTAATTTTATACGCTCTCCTATTCCGTAAGGTCCACCTGTCCAGCCTGTATTTACTAACCAAACGTTTACTTTATTTTCTTTTAATTTTTTTCCTAATAATTCAGCGTACTTTCCGGGATGTAATGGTAAAAATGCTTTTCCAAAACAAGCGGAGAAAGTTGTTTGAGGTTCTGTAATTCCTACTTCAGTTCCTGCAACTTTGGCTGTATATCCTGAAATAAAGTGATACATCGCCTGTTCCGGTGTTAAACGAGAAATTGGAGGTAAAACACCGAATGCATCAGCTGTTAAGAAGAAAATATTTTTGGGATTACCACCTACTGAAGGTTCAACTGCATTGCTGATATGATTAATTGGATAAGCAACGCGGGTGTTTTCGGTTTTGGATGTACTTGCAAAATCTATGGTTCGGGTATTTTCATAAAAATCTGTATTTTCAACTAATGCACCAAATTTGATAGCATCCCAAATTTGAGGTTCTTTTTCTTTGGTAAGATCTATACATTTTGCATAACATCCACCTTCAAAATTAAATACTCCATTATCAGACCAACCATGTTCATCATCACCGATCAATCCTCTTTCCGGATCTGCTGATAAAGTAGTTTTTCCTGTTCCTGATAACCCAAAGAAAATGGCTGTATCTCCAGCCTTGCCAATATTTGCTGAGCAGTGCATAGATAATACACCTTTTTCTTGAGGTAAAATATAGTTTAATACAGTAAAAATTCCTTTTTTAATTTCTCCGGTATAAGCAGATCCACCAATTAAAATAATTTTTTTGGTAAAATCAATAATGGTAAAGTTGTGCTGTCGAGTTCCATCAATTGCAGGGTCTGCCATAAATCCTGGAGCGCATAGGATATGCCATTCGGGTTCAAAATTTAGAATTTCTTCTCTGCTAGGTCTTAAAAACAAATTGTAAACAAATAAATTTGACCAAGGATATTCGCAAATTACACGAATGTTTAATCGGTACTTGGGATCGGCACAGGCATAAGCATCTCTTATATAAACATCTTTTCCCGTTAAATATGCTGCTACTCGATTGTATAATTTAGTAAATTTCTCAGGTTCGAATTTTATATTTATATCGCCCCACCAAACAGTATTTTCAGTTTTAGCATCACAAACTGTAAATTTATCTTTGGGCGATCGACCTGTAAATTCTCCGGTATCAACGGCTAAAGCTCCCGTATCGGTTAATACTCCTTCACCTCTAAAAATAGTTTCTTCAACTAATTCTGCAGGGGTTAAATTCCAAAATTCGGTGGCTACATTTCCTAAACCGATATATGTTAAATCGGCATCTGCTTTTTTTAGACCAATTGGATTCATTTTTATAGAAAATTTTTAATAATGTTAATACTACAAAAGTAATGATTTTCAATAAAAAATGCTTTAAAATCATTCCCTTTTATGAACACAGGGAGCATTTTCATTGATATGAACCAACTTGCAGTCTTTCAATTGTTCTCTAACCTGTTTAACAAATTGATTGCGCTGTTTTGTTGATAACTCATTAAGTGTAAAACAAAAATCAACCTCACCCTCACGCCCCCATGGGGTAATAATGGGGTTTAGCTTGGGTTGATAGCTTTCTAAAAACTCGCTGAATTTTCGTAAATGGTTTCCATCTACACCGCTTCCAATACTGTAAAACGAAAGTACTAAAGGGTATTTTTCTTCTTGTATAGTGTTTTGATTCACAGTTGATTGGTTAATTTTATCGGATGCTTTGCTTGAGTTATTGCTTTTGCATGATAACACCAAAAATAACAAACTACAAATTATATAAAAAGCTATATTTTTCCTTTGCATAAGTCATAAAATAATTAAAGTTTAACTTTTCACCGCTTATTTTTTGGCAAAGTTCATCTGCCAAATATTGCTTACCATATTGGTGTATATTTATTCTTAACCATTCTAAAAGTGGCATTAAATTACCGGCTTTAATTTTTTCTTCAAGGTTTGATATTTGTTGCGTTGCCGTATGCATAAACTGGGCGGCATAAAAGCTTCCTAATGAATAGGTTGGGAAGTATCCAAAGCTTCCGTGCGACCAATGAACATCTTGTAAAACCCCTTTGGTATCGTTTGGTACATCAATTCCTAGATATTCTTTGTATTTTGCGTTCCATAATTCCGGTAATTCATTTACAGCTAATTTTTCCTCAAATAATGCCATTTCTATTTCAAATCGAATTAAAATATGAAAATGATAAGTTAATTCATCGGCATTGGTTCTTATGAAGGAAGGTTTAACAATATTCATGGCTTTATAAAAATCTAAAGCTGTTTTATCACCCAAATTTTGTGGGAATAGCTCCTGAAGTTTAGGAAAATTATATTCCCAATATGCCAAGCTTCTACCAATATTATTTTCCCATAGACGTGATTGTGATTCATGAATGCCTAAAGAAATATATTCTCCGCTTGGCAAGCCATATTCTGTAATTGGTAATCCTTGTTCGTATAATGCATGGCCACCTTCGTGTATGGTACTCCAGATTATTTCGTTTAAATCGTTTTTATTAACACGCGTAGTAACACGAACATCGTGTGCATTAAAATGCGTAGTAAATGGGTGGGAAGATTTGTCCTGACGACCAGCTTCAAAATCGTAGCCCATTTGTTTTAATAAGTAAAGGCTAAAATCCCATTGCTTTTGCTCATCGTATTCGGCAAACATAAAAGCATCCGCATTTTGTGGTTTTTGAGCAATTTGCTTCACAAATTCTACCAAATTGGCTTTTACATCATTAAACAAAATTTTTAAATGTGCTGATTTTGCACCCGGTTCATACTGGTCAAGCATGGCATCGTATGGGTGATTTTCGTAGCCCAATAGCTCGCATTCTTTTTTCTTAAGGGTTAAAAGTTTATCGAGAAAAGGTGCATAGCTTTTAAAATCGTTATTTATTTTTGCCTGATGCCATGCTTGAAATGTTTCAGAAACGGTGCGGCTTATTTCTTCTACAAACCCGGTACTGTATTTTTTTTGTTTGTAATAATCTTTATGAGTGTGCATAACGTTTTTAAATTCCTTATCGCTTAGCGAAGTATCTTTTATGAGTTCATCAAGTAGTTTACCCAGTTTTTCATCGGTAAAATGTTCGTGTACTAATCCGGAAAGGGTTGCTAATTGTTGAGCACGAAGGGCGGCACCTTTAGGAGGCATATAGGTTTCCTGATCCCATTGTAATACAGCGGCAGCAAAACCTATATCGCTTATTTTTTTTAAATGTTTTTGATAAAGCTGATAGTTAGTGTTCATAGCGTTATGAAATTAAAGGCTATCAGTGTTTAAACATTAAGCCTTAAATCGTTTAAAAGTTTTGGTATTTATAAAGAAAGCTATTGCTACGGAATACAATAATCCCATAAACAAATAGCCAAAAAATGTAAAATAAGATTGACGCGCAGGGTTTAAAAAAAAGTGTGCATTTTGATGGTATTGTATAAGTTCTTCTTTAGACGCTCCTTGTTCAAACAATGTTTTTATGCCTTCGGAAATACGGTATTGAAAAAATCCTGCATCAATTTGTGAATAGTATAAATAAATAAAAGCGCTGAAAAATATAGCGTTAAATGCTGCTATACGAATACCGTTTTTGGCATCGTTTTTAAAGCCATTAAATTCGTCAATATTACTGGAACTTTTGCTCATGGCTCTGATGCCCAATAAAATTCCTATAAGTAAAAACAAAATGGGAATCAGTAAACTTAATCGCCCGATTTCTTGGTGTTGTAAGCCTGCATGGTAAATTGCCAGTTTTACAATTATAGAAGCTACTGTAATAATAAGTGCATATTTAATGGCGAGCTGATTCATCCTTTTTATTTATTCATGGATATGAGGAATTCTTCATTGGTTTGCGTGTTGCGCATTCTATCGAGTAAGAATGTCATTGATTCTTCTGAAGTCATATCTCCAAGATAATTTCGTAAAATCCATGTTCGCTGAAGTGTTTCTTTATCCAATAATAAATCTTCTTTACGTGTACTTGATGCGTTAAGGTCAATAGCAGGGTAGATACGTTTGTTGGATAATTTTCTATCGAGTTGTAATTCCATGTTACCGGTACCTTTAAATTCTTCAAAAATTACTTCATCCATTTTAGAGCCGGTATCAGTTAATGCTGTTGCAAGAATTGTTAAAGAACCGCCGTTTTCAATATTTCTTGCAGCACCGAAAAAGCGTTTGGGTTTTTGCAGGGCATTGGCATCAACACCTCCTGATAATACTTTTCCGGATGCAGGTTGAACAGTATTATATGCACGAGCCAAACGAGTTATTGAGTCTAATAAAATAACTACATCGTGGCCACATTCTACCATGCGTTTTGCTTTTTCTAAAACAATGTTAGCTACTTTAACATGACGCTCGGCCGGTTCGTCAAATGTTGATGAAATCACTTCGGCCTTAACGCTGCGTGCCATATCGGTAACTTCTTCCGGGCGTTCATCTATTAATAAAATAATCATGTAAACTTCCGGATTATTATAGGCTATGGCATTGGCAATTTCTTTTAATAAGGTGGTTTTTCCTGTTTTGGGTTGGGCTACAATTAAACCTCTTTGTCCTTTACCGATTGGAGTAAACATGTCAATAATTCGTAAGGATAAAGATGTTTTTCCTTTTCCAATTAGATTAAATTTTTCGTTTGGAAATAAAGGGGTTTGATAATCAAAAGGAATGCGATCTCTAACATAAGCAGGGTCAAGTCCATTAATTTTATCAATTTTTATTAATGGAAAATATTTTTCACCTTCTTTAGGTGGACGAACTGCGCCTTTAATAGTATCACCGGTTTTTAAACCGAAAAGTTTAATTTGCGATTGCGAAACATATACATCATCCGGTGAGTTTAAGTAGTTATAATCTGATGATCGTAAAAAGCCATATCCATCGGGCATAATTTCTAATACTCCTTCGCTTATTACGTGTCCGTCAAAAAGAGTGTAAATATCCTGATAGCGTTTTTGTGCTTCGTATTGACGCTGACGAAAGTTATCGAATTGCTTTTCTTTTGGTTGAACTTCTATTTTTGTATCGCCTTCTTGTAATGGTATATTTTCAGAAACAGGATTTAATTCATTGTTATTTGTTAACGAAACCTCAGCGGAGTTAATGTCTGTAATTATTTCCTGTGCGGGACTTTCTTCTTTTTTTTCTTCTTTTATTATTACTGGTTCTTCATCTGCTTGTGTGGCTTCAAATAAAATGGGGTCGTCTGTTACCGGAACTGCATCTTCTTTTTTCTTTCTTCCGCGTTTTTTAGTAGCTGTATTATTGGTATTTTCAGTCATATTTTTATCAGGTATAGAATTAGGAGGATTATCACCAAAGGCACCTTCTTTTTCTAAAATTTTAATTACTAATTCTTGTTTGCGAAGGCTTTCAATGTTTTCGATGTTTAATTGCTTTGCAATTTCTTTTAATTCGTTTAAAAGTTTGCTGTTTAATTCAACAAATGTATGCATGTAATTTTGGTTTGGTTCAACGAAATAGAACTTAAACGAGTATGTTTTATTGATTTAATATAATTGATTATTTTTTTGATTGTTTATTTGCAGATGAGCAAATAAAGGAAATCCGTTGCAATGTTAAGTATTTTTATTTAACTGACAAATTTTATTGAATTTTTATCGCAATCTATCAGCAGAACGAACCAGTTCTTCATCTTTTTTAATGCTTTTTATCGCTAAAAAAATTAATATAAATGATATAAGAGGAAAAGTCATGCTGATTTTATGATTTAATAATATTTCATTGCTTGCCGAAAGTGATAATTTTGCTTTGTCTATAATTAAAAATGCAGAAGTAATTAACGCTGTGTTTAGTAGTAATAGAAATTGTGCTGCTTTAATTTGCTGCTTTCTGTTTTTATATAGAAATATGGTAGTTAAAGTAGAAATTAAAGCGATAGCGGCAATAATAGAAATGATAACAGTATGATACAGCCAATTGTTATCTTCGGGATTTTTAATGCCGTAAATAGTAAAAAGAAAGCGGGTTTCATTTGTTACAATTTCGGCTAATGGCATAAAATACCAAAGCAAAACAAGGATAGAAGAAACAAAAAGATAGATGGATTGGATACGTTGAATCATAATAAAAATTAATTAAGTTGGTATTCTAATCGAACGGTAATTCGAGCTGTTTTTTCTTTGCTGTAAATATCAAAAATTCCTCCGTAACTATATTCTTCATCTGAATTTTTCCCTGTTATTTGAAAAACTCCTAGGCTGGCATTTTTAAGTTTGCCAACAGAGCCATTAGCAGTATTCACAATTTTTAAAACACGTTCTCTGGCATCTTTGGTTGCCGCTTCAATTAAGTTGTGTTTTAAATCGCTTAATTTAGAATAGGTATATTGTAGTGGGCGAGGGGTAAATTCTACACCGGAGTTTATTAACTCAGAAGTTTGGTCAACAACTTTTTCAATTTTAAGCATTAATTCCGGATTGGCTTTGGCACTAAAACTAACGCTTTGTGATGCAGTATATCCATCAAAAACATTTTCGTAGCGTGTACCTCTGTCATTGCTTTCAATTATAATTTCGCGATATTTTTTAGAAAAATCAACTCCGCTAAAAGTAAATTCATTTTCTTTAAATCCTTTTGATAAAAAAAAGTTTTTTACTTTTTCTTTATTATCCACCATTACTTTATAGGCATCTTTTGCATTCATGGCTTCAACGCTGTATGTGCCGCTCCAAAATATTTCATCCGAAGTAAAATCAATAGTTCCTAAACCGGTAACAGATATACTATCGGTAGCAGCATTTCGGTTAATTACCGTGCTTTTAATAATTAATGCTACTATGATTATAGTTGCATAAAGTGAAATTTTTAAAACTAATTCATTGTTTTTCATCATGCGAAATTAAATGAAAATTATTGCTTAATAATTTTTTGCTGATAAATTAATTGGTTTTCAGATTCAATTTTAAAAAAATACATTCCTGTTGATAGGGAAAAAATGCTAAAACTAAATTGATTTTCTCCTTCTTTTACAAATTCGCGCATTAGCTGTTTTACCAATTTACCTTGTAAATCGTAAATATTGAATTGAAGATAGTTAGATTTTTCCAATTTAAATTGAGCATGTATTATATCCTTAGCAGGAATAGGGAATACCAACATTTTGCCGGTATTTAACTCGTTTTGTATTGAAAGGGAAGAGCCATTAAGGGTTAATTCGGCAATCCATGTTGCGTTTCTTCTATTTCCACCAACTTGATTCCCATAAGAACCAACTGCCCAAACTACTCCGTTTTCATTGTATTTTCGCTGGCTACCGGTATAATCGCCCCACCGTTCATATATTCCGGATAAAACATTTACATAGGAATTGCCTGCTTTTACTTGTTTACGTTCGGAATAATTACCATTTCCATCATAATTATATGCCGACCAACCGGAATTAACCGTAGCTGAGGAGTGATTTACATTAATAATTGCTCTGTTATCGCCTGTACCGTTTCCAGCATATGAAATATTGGGGTAACCTAAGTCTAATGTATCAGCAAGAATAAGCGCATCAATTTGTTTTTGACCGCTTAAATTGCTTATAAATCCATGATATACGGCAGCGTTCCCGCTTGCAGTGTCTAAGCAACTTTGAACAAATTGAATGGTATCGTTTTGAATAAATGCAGCTAAAATGCGTGAATCATTGGTGTCAAAAGTATGTCCGTTTGGCTGACGGGCAGTTGGAGGCATAAAATATTTTACCGATGCAACTATGGTATCCATTGTAATAACTGTATTGGGCAAGGTATCGCTTACATGAAGAACAAAAAATGTATCACTTTCTGCCATTAAGTTTCTGTTTGAAAGTAAATACATATCCGGCCCGTAAGAAGTACTTCCTCCCATTACCGGACAAATATTAAATAATGCATCATACTGAGTTGGGGCAGGCTTTAAATTGTTGTAATAAGCTGTGGTAAGTGTGTGTCCGTTATAACCGTCAGCTAATTTTATTTGCCAAAAACACGATTCGGTAAAACCGCTGTTGTTGCTTGAGCCATTAGTAAAGGTATTGATGCCAATAAATAATTCATGTGTTGATATTCCAATAACCGGATAATCTGACCATGTAGCATTGTTTAAAGGATTACCTGGTAAAGCATAAATATTCCAATTACCTGCAGCATTGTTTGTTTGTGAAAATGCAACTATGATTCGAGAAGTAGAATCTAAATATCCGTTTAAAAATACCATTACAAATTTATCAGCCAAAGGGTCATAAACAACTTTTGGGTCGTATTTAGAATGAGGCAATCCTAAAGGCTGTGCAAAGGCATCTAACGTAAAGGTTTTTAAAACAGAATCGGCATTTACATCAAAGATATAAATGGTAGAATTAATAACTGAGATTAGTTGCCCTGCATTACTTATGGCTAAATCATTGTCATTAGGTACTCTGTTGTTGTATGGATTACCTATAAAATTTCGCATTATTCCAGGAGGGTTTATACCACTTCGATTAGTAAATGAAATTTTCTTTCTTGGGAAACGCTTTTCATTTTGTTCTTTTATTTGCATTAATTCTGCACGGGTACTATGTGTACCAGGTTTGGGCATTTCCAGATTTTGTAATGAAGGAGCCCAGTCTTCATAAATATTTTCAACATTTACAGCTGTTTCTAATGGAATTAGAAAATTATGTTTTTGATATTGAGCACGAATAATTAAACCGGCAGTAATAAAATATAGTAAAAAGATTTTTTTCATCGTGTGGTGTAAATAATTTAAAACTTAAAGTTAAAATTTTGGTATCAAGAAAAAAAGTAAAATAACGCAAGATTTAATTTATCGGTAAACATTTCAACTAATCTCATTAAATTTGCTGTTAAATTATTAAATTTTAATCCTAATGGCAATTATAGCTCCTTCTGTATTATCGGCAGATTTTGCAAATATTCAGCGTGATGTGGAAATGGTAAACAATAGTAATGCCGATTGGTTTCATGTGGATATTATGGATGGGGTATTTGTGCCTAATATTTCATTTGGCTTTCCGGTAATGAAAGCGATTAAAAAACATGCAAAAAAGCCATTAGATGTACATTTAATGATTGTAGATCCTGATAGATATGTTAGCACTTTTAAGGAAGCAGGGGCAGATATTTTAACCGTTCATTTAGAAGCTTGTACTCATTTGCATCGTTCTATTCAAAATATAAAAGCAAACGGCATGAAGGCAGGTGTTGCCATTAATCCTCATACCTCAGTTTCTTTATTGGAAAATATTATTACTGATGTGGATTTAGTATGTGTTATGTCGGTAAATCCCGGTTTTGGCGGTCAAAAATTTATTCGCCAGACTTATGAGAAAATTAAGGTTTTAAAAGAAATGATTGCAAAAACAGACAGCTCTGCCTTAATAGAGATTGATGGTGGTGTAGATTTGAATAATGCCTCTTTATTAATTCAATCAGGTGCCGATGTGTTAGTGGCGGGTAATACTGTTTTTGCATCAACCGATCCCGTTCAAACAATTTCCGATTTAAAATCGAGATAATTAAACTGTCTGATTTAAATAAGTAATCAGTTTCTTGGCAGTATTGGTAAAGTAGCGCTTGTTTTTAAATGCAACAATCCATTTAATACCAAAAATGGCATTGCTTAAAAATAGTTCGTGAGCTTCCAGTAAATCAGCTTCGGTACAAGGTTTTTCAAAAACTTCAAAGTTGTTTTTTTGCATCACTTCAATTAATACTTCGCGCATTATTCCGGGTAAACAAGCTTCAGATAGAGGAGGAGTGTAAACTGTTGAATTTTTTACCCAAAATAGATTGGATGAAGTAGCTTCACAAATATTTTTTTTTTCGTTTATTAAAAGCGCATCATCTAAATAACGTTGTTTAGCCCATTCGGCCGCCAATACATACAATAAACTACTGCTGCTTTTTACTTCACTTAAAAAATGTAAAGGTTTGTAGGCTTCTTTGTAAATATCAACTACTAAGCCCGGCATGTTTAATTCATAAGCAGAAAGGGTATCAATTTTAGCAGCTTCAATTATTAAGTCGCATTCGTTAGAGGCCGGTTTATAAAATCCTTCGGCATTTCGGTAAAATGAAATTCTAATTCTCCCGCTTTTTTGTATCTGATTTTTTTCGAGTAATAAAGCAATTTGCTGCTTTATTTCATCCGCAGAAAATTTTACATTTAGTTTTATTAAAGCCGCATTTTTAAATAAACGCTTTAAATGCTTATCAATAAAAGCGGTTTTACCATTTATAATTCTAATGGATTCAAAAACTCCATCGCCATATTTTACACTTCGGTGATGTGCTGTAAAAAGAGCATTATTTGCAGGGAATAAATTACCGTTTACCAGTATGTAAGTGGGGGAAATCATCGCGATGCAAAGTTAAATGATTATTTCAGGTTTAAATAATTGATTTTTTTAATTAGGTTTGCTACTGTAATTTAAAATCAAATTCGTATGAGTTCTATACTATATTCACTAAACAATGCCGTTGTACACATTAAACTAAACAGACCAGATAAATTTAATAGCTTTAACAGAGAAATGGCTTTAGCCATGCAAGATGCTTTAAAAAATGCTGAGACAGATAAAAATGTTAGAGCAATATATATTACTGGCGAAGGGAAAGCTTTTTGTGCAGGACAGGATTTATCGGAAGCTATAAATCCAGATGGGCCTGGAATTCAAAAAATAGTGAGAGAGCATTATAACCCGATTGTTATGTTAATTCGACAAATTGAAAAACCAATAATTTGTGGTGTGAATGGTGTGGCAGCAGGTGCAGGCGCCAATATTGCTTTGGCTTGCGATGTGGTTATTGCCGCAAAATCAGCATCATTTATTCAAGCATTTTCAAAAATTGGATTAATACCGGATAGTGCAGGAACATTCTTTTTACCTCGTTTAATTGGCTTTCAGAGAGCAAGTGCTTTAATGATGTTGGGTGATAAAGTAAATGCCGATGATGCTTTACAAATGGGTATGTTATATAAAGTAATTGCCGATGAACAATTACAGGAAGAGGCCATAAAAGTTGCAGAAACTCTTGCTCAAATGCCAACCAAAGCAATTGGTTTAACTAAGCGATTATTAAATGAATCCTTACAAAATAATTTAGAAACTCAAATTAACAGAGAAGAAATTATGCAGGCAGAAGCCGGACAAACATACGATTATAACGAAGGTGTAAATGCTTTTTTAGAAAAACGCAAACCTGTATTTAAAGGAGAATAAAAATCATTTTAATAAATCAGGTCTTCGTTTTTTAGTTATTTCGAGTGATTGCTCGTAGCGCCATTCATCAATTAATTTAGGATTGCCCGATAACAAAATGTCGGGCACTTTTTTTCCTCTAAACTCAGCAGGCCGCGTGTAAACAGGTGGTGCCAATAAATTATCCTGAAATGAATCGGATAGGGCAGAAGATTCATCGCCTAATACACCCGGAATTAATCGAATAATGCTATCGCATAAAACTGCTGCTGCTAATTCGCCTCCGGTTAAAACATAATCGCCAATTGAAATTTCTTTTGTGATATAAATATCTCTGATGCGCTGGTCAACACCCTTGTAATGTCCACAAAGAATAATAATGTTTTCTAACAGCGAAAGTTGATTACATGTTTTTTGTTTTAATGTTTCACCATCAGGTGTCATGTAAATTATTTCATCGTATTTTCTTTCTGATTTTAACTTGTCAATGCATTCTGCAATGGGTTCGCATAGCATTACCATTCCTGCACCTCCACCATAGGCATAATCGTCAACGGTTTTATAATTATCGTGAGTATAATCTCTGAGATTATGCAGATGAATTTCTACTTTACCTTTATGAATGGCTCTTTTAATAATTGATTCGCTTAAAGGTCCTTTAAAAATATTGGTATGTATGGCAATAATATCTATTCGCATAAAAAAGAAACCGTGATACAGTTAGTGTATCACGGCTTCAAAGTTAAGGATAAAATGATTATTCTATAATCAACATTTCTACACGTCTGTTTTTCTGACGACCTTCCGGGGTTTTGTTATCAGCAATTGGTTTTGTTTGACCAAACCATTCAACTTTAAAGCGGCTTTCATCTATACCTTGAGCTTTTAAGTAATCTTTAACTGCATTAGCCCTGTTTTTAGATAAAAGCATATTGCTTGCCGGTTTACCTTGGTTATCAGTGTGTCCGGAAATTTTTAATCTCCAGTTTGGTTTTTTCTTCATTAATCCTGCCAATTCATTTAATGATTCGTATGAAGAAGCTCGGATAATGGCTTTACCGGTTTCAAATTCTAAGTTATCAAATGCTTTTTTCAATATTTCTTCTTCTTCTTTAGCTAATTTGATAACTACATCTTTTGCTTCTTCTGTTTTCATTTGAGTAATTTCCGGTTTTAATTGTACAAAGCGATATATAACTCCGTTTTCATCTTTGTATGCTAATTTCATTATACCTGAAGGTCCAACTACTTTGATTGTTTTTGGTAAATCAAAGTCTTCGGCTACAATTACAAACATTGCCAGTTCATCGCTAGGTAGTTGTTCGAATTTGAACAAGCTGTCGCGAGTCATAATTGCTGTTGAAATTACGTTTCTGTCTTTGTCAATTAAGTTTAACTTAATTTCAGGACAACCGTTGTTTGAAGCAGGTCCGGCTTTTTCAGGACATTCGTCATCTTTATCTGGTATTCCGTCTCCATCTTTATCCGGACATCCTTTTAGCTCTTTTAATCCAGGAGTATCAGGACATTCATCTTCTTTATCCATTACACCATCTTCATCGCGATCTGGGCATCCATTAAATTCGGCAATACCTTTTTCATCCGGACAATCGTCTTTTTTATCAATTATACCGTCTCCGTCTCTATCAGGACATCCTTTAAATTCTGCTAATCCGGGTTCGTCAGGACATTCGTCTAACTTATCAATAATTTTATCTCCGTCTCTATCAGGACAACCGTTAAATTCTTTTGGTCCTGGTTCAAATGGACATTCATCTTTATCATCAGGTAAGCCGTCTTTATCACTGTCTTTTTTATCTCTGCCAAATGTCATATTAAAGCCGGCATGTACATGTACCAGTTTGGTGTTTTGTGGGAAAATTGGACCTAATAAATTATCAGTAGCAATGTACCATTGCATAAATCCTAAATTAAGACTTGCGCCTACACCAAAATTGTTGTAAGATCGGTTATAAATTGAATAAGCTGCTGATAATGCAAGTATTCTACCCAAACGTATGTTATATGACAATGAAACTCCCGGATGTAATTTTTTGTCAAAATAACGTGAGTAAAATAAAAGTCCTAAGTCGTGTATTTCTCCAATATTGTAATTAGCCCCCAGATACATTCTTGGACCTAATCCGGTTTTATAAGCATTTTGCGATTCTTCAATTTTAAATACATTTGCTAAGCTATCGCCAACTTTTTGAAATACTTTGTCAATACTTGAACTATCATTAAATGCTTGATTTAAGTCAATACCTGTGTAGGTAAATTTTGCTCCCGGATTTTTGCTTCCGTAATTTCGTACATGGGCATTCCATGAGATATATCCAATATCATTTACCGAAGCAGAAACCATTAATTTTTCAATAGGTTTGTAGGTTACACCAATATCTCCTGCCACCCCATTATTACTTCTTCTGAAATAATATTTTACAAAATCTAAATTGTTTCCAAAGGCAGAGGTATCAGCTATGCCTGATGTATTGATTAAAATATCTGATTGTGCAGTAATATCAAAGCCTTTAGAGTCGGTTAGAAGTGTAACATCGCTTCGTTTGGTTTGTATGTTTTCTTTTCCGTTTAAATATTTTAATCGAGCACCTACGGTTAATTTATCATTTATTTTTCTAGAAAAATTTAAACCATATTCGGTATAGTGCATCATGTCGAATCCAAGATTAAACATTAATTCTTTATCTAATAATGCACCATTACCACGCCATGCAAACTCGATTAAATCTTTAGGGTATCTAAAGCGAAAATCGGTTTTATCAGTAATATTAACAGATAAATAATTTTTTTCTTTAATCCTGAATCCAAAGGATAAAATATCTAGTTGAAAATTGAAAAATAAGTAATTGTTTTTGGCTAATTTTCCAAGCATGTTTTCAACATCAAAGTAGAGAGAGTCATTAGCTCTTTTTCTAACCAATTCAGAATATTTAAATCCACTGTTTCCCAAATTAAAATATAAAGAAGAAAACACAGGAAGTCCGATGTTTACTTTTGCATTATTCCATAGAGCTGGATTTGCATAGTTACGTTGAGGAACATAACGCATGTTATATAGCACTAAATCTTGCTGAGCTTTTAAATAATTTGCACTTATTAAAAGAAATAATACAACTATAAACTTTTTAAAAGTTTTCATATAATTTTTCGATAATTAATTTTAAGATGAATAAATGTTTAATTTAAAATTGTGTATTGAGTTGAGTTTGAACCCCAATTTTAATATTTATCTTATAGTCTGAATAAATTTTAACATTTGGAGTTCCATTATTGGTTGATGCACCAAAGGCTTTTACAAAAATTTT
>CALKJP010000060.1 GCA_937995645.1 uncultured Bacteroidia bacterium | reverse complement strand
GTTAACAGCAGAATAAATAAATCTTTCTTAAAATCAAGTAATTATGTGGTTTTTGGGGCTGTTAAATTTTCTCATATTTCAAAGAACGTTCAATCATATTTTTTATTTTTTCATTTATAATGCAATATGGATTGTCGGCATCGGTTATTTCTAACAGTGCTTTTAGCTTGTTAAAGAAATCATCAATTTGTAGTGGTTTTATCTTATCGTCTATTTTCTCTTTCGTTACTGCTTTAAAATTATGTGCTGCAATGCTTTGATTGCGCAAACCTGATAAATTTTCTATCGTTTCCAAAAATTTAAATTTATCGCTATCAAACTCTTTTCTATCTTTAAAAAATTCAAGAATTCTTTTTAGTAACAGCGTGCTGGGATTATCCTCATCATATTTTAATTGGATTTCTTTTTTATTTACCTTCAATGGTTGATCTAAAAATGCTTGGAGTTCTGGTATTTTTTCTAACACCGGTAAAAAATTTTCTTTCCAATTATGAGATTCGTAATCTATCTTCAAAAGTTTCTTTACTTGTAAGCTTAAATAGGCTTCGTACAAGCGAAATATACGCGACAGAAAGTCAACATAATTTTCCTGTTGATATTTAATATATAAATTAAAATACAGCTCTTTTAAATAAGCTTCCGGATTGTTTTTATCAAAATCCAATTTTTTTATTGGCTCATCGTTTGCAATTTTTGTATCATCCAAGAGTTGATTGCATTGTTTAAAGTTAAACGCCAAACGATGATGGGCATACTCGGCTAATTGTCGTATTTTTTTATGTATAACATTAAGCTGTGTAATTGCTGCATAATCGTATCGGTGAGCAAATTTTTCGGCAAGGTGCAGGTTTTGAGCCAAAAGAAATCGCGAAAATGATTTTATTTCAATTACGCTGGAATTGCTTTCGTTTACTTGCAATTCGGGTTTCAACTTTTCAGGATAGAGATACATGCAGGTAAGGCGCAGGGCATTGTTCAGGGCATCAATACCACCTACCAGGTGCAGGTATAATTCGTTTGCTTCTTCAAGTTTATTTAGCGGGTATTGATTAAAATTTTTTGCAAAGTAGCCATACATGCTGTCAAGCCGTATGACATCGCTGGATCTGACATTAAAAATTTCAATTTTCGGGAATTGTTTAGCATAATGCTGCATGATCCATTTTTGGGCAATTTCGGCAAAATACAAGGTATCATTAGGATGTTCTTCCGGTTGATTAGTGGCTACTAAAATAAGTTCATCGGCCGATTGCAGGTGTTTTAAGGTAGGTTCTAAAATAGGTAAGCTAAGGTAAGATTTTACATGATCGAAATTTTCACAAATAATCTTGCCGGCGCAGCGTGCCTGGTATAAGGTGATGCTGTTTGTATCATTTTTATTAGGTAAAAAGCTTTCTAATGCTTCAATTTTTTTATCGGAGGTAAGATATTCTTTTTTTAATTGAATATCGCGTGTGCCAATGGTTGCAATAATTACTTTATTCATATCTTATTTTTATTTAAACGTAAATGTACAAATCCTAATGGAGTGCCATCGGCTAAAAATCGGCGCGTTTTGGGATATATTTCATTCTCAATGGCTCTTAATTTTTTCAGGACCGAACGCTTAATTTCGTTATTTACAAAATCTTCTTCCAGCCAGTCGCCCGTCATGTTTAAATATCCGGTTGCAAAGCCTAATCGCAAATAGCATTCGTTTTCGCCGGCTTGTTTTATTGTTTTATGCAAACTGTTTAATTTGGTAACATAGGGTTCCAGTATATCATCATCATACTGTTTAATCAGATTAATTTCTTTTTCAAGCAGTCGTAACGTGTGATTGTTTATTATTTTAAAAAGTAATCGGTCTAAATATTTAATGTTATTGGTTGGGTATTTTTCTTTAATTTTATTTGCCAGTTTGTTTTGCTTTTCAATATGTTTTAATAATTCTATTTCGCCGGGTACCTGAATTCTGCAGGTAGCACTTTGGTTAGCGCTAATACATTCTACCTGTTGAATGGTGTTAGGTTTTTCTTTTACATTAAATTGCCAGTCATAGCCTTTTTTGTTGGCTATATTCACTTCGCACAGGGTAGTTTTTTCAATTAAAGCATCGCCCACACGTAAAAATTTCATCAGGTTTAATTGGATTTCACCCAATGCTTTTTCCAACAGTATTTTGTCATTTATTTCATATTGAGGCTTTTCACTTTTAGGCTTCTTTGATAAATCAAAAATATTTGCTATATTGCTGAATATCTCATCTTCCCAAATTATTTCTAAAAAAATGGCTGTGCGAATGGCGCCCTTGATGCTGCTTCCGGGAATCATGGCTTTGCCGTTTCCGCTATGAATTTGTAGAAAAACATCTTGTTGTTTAAGGGCTCTTTTGTGCATTAAAGGTATGCTGCGCAGGGCTACATCGGTAGGTTTTACATCGGGTTTACTTGCTTTTAGTGTAGGCATTAAATCCTGATTTTTTTCAACCGCTTCGGTCCATCTATCTATGTTTTTATAGCCTACAATCTGAAATATTTTTTCAAAGTCGGCTATATGAATAGCCTGATGCGTTTCGTCTTCAAAAAAATCGAGTTTATTAAAAACCTTTACACCCGAACCAATGTGCACAGGGGTTATGGTATGAATAGTAATTTCAGGCATAGTGTTAAAATAATTACTTTAAAAAAGGTATAAATACAGATTGTCCGCATCTCCAAATCGGATGACTGGTATCACCAGGAGCAATGTTTACTTGTTTTCCTTTTAACGGAGTTTGAATAACAAAGGCAGAGCCTTCGCTAAACATATAAATGCTTTTTTTACGTTTGGCAAACAACCCTTTATGCGCCGTGTGTGTAATGTATCCTCCACGTTTTACAAGTTCGTACGAAGCCTCGTTTGCGGTAATTTCCATTGCCTCATCGTGTGTAGGACAAAACAGCGATAAATTAATCAATCCATCTACTTTATCAGGAATATTCAGGCTTAAACCATCATTAATTATTTGATAAGAAAAGGTGCCGTATCCGTGTGTTTTGTCGCCTCCAATACCATTGTCGGCCATAAGTTTTAAGGCGGCTTCAAAGGTGTTGGTCAAAACCCCTTTTTCGAGTATAAAATACAATCCCGCTTGCGGATGAAACTGAATTAATTCAATGAAATAAGGAGTACTTTCTCTTGCATAAATTCCGTTTTCATCGTATTCGTTAATGGTTACTTTTTGAAATGGGGTTTTGGAATAAATTTTACATTCAATGCGGTGTGAAAGCGTTAAAAATTTGCCATGGTTACTTAAATTGTCTTCACATATAGGTGTTGGTTGATTGAATATTATTTTTTCAAAAGCATCTTTGTCAACAAATCGAATGTTCTTTAATTTTTTATTGGCAACACTCTCATTGTTCTGGACGTTAAATTCAAAAGGAAGTTTTAAGAATGGCTTGGGGAAAAACAGCGTAGTATCAAAAAACGGAAAGGCGCTGCTGATACCGCTGAACGATTGGCGTAATTTGTCTGTTTCTAAACTATCGTATAATTGAATGGCATTAACCAGCAATGCAGCCTTTAAGGTATCGGAATGTAAATAATCGAAATTATGTACATGCTCACCTTTACCATTGCTCAATTGAATCCCTTTGGGGAAATAGAGTTTAACGATATCAAAATTTTTGGTCATCATACTTATCGTAATTCGCTGGGCAATTCAATAAAGTACTCTTTTTCTTCTTCTTCATTTTTATAAAATCCGGCGGAACGCTCTTTAATGGCATGAATTGAAAATTTTACCTGTCCGCTTCCCCGGCTGCCTGCACCGCCCAAATAGTCGTTTTGCACCAAACGCAGACCCGAAATTGTATCGTTGATCAATTGATTTTCATCATCGCCTTCAAAAATGTTTAAAACAATATAGAGCTTAAAGCGAGCTCCTGCGGGTACACGTTCAATAGTTCGAGGCACTGCTGCTGAGGTAATCCGGTCAATAACTACTTCTGTTTTCGATTCGGTGTAGGGTAAATCGGTATTGATAAAATCTTTTTCATCGTTTAATAATTCACCATCAAATACCATGATGCGCGATGGGCGTTGTTTATCATCACCACCGGATGAACCAAATAATTTACACGCATTGGTATTTGGATCATCAGAAGGTCCATTTATTACTTTTCCCATAGTTTTATTTCCGATAGTTCCATCCCGTAGCTCGATAAGCGAACGCATTTTACCCTTTAAAGAGCTGCCGGGGATGTAGGGCTTGTTGTTTAAGGGGTTGCGAATTACAGGGCTATCCACTCCCCCAATAGCCATTGCGGTAGCGGTACCGCCAATTTTCAAACCGGTAACTGCCATAGTTTCGCCGGTAATAATCAGTTTTTTTACAAGTTTCATATTGCTTATTTTGTATATTGGAACAATTGTTTTTAATTACTTCTTCCTCCGTATGCTTTATGATAAGCCAGAATGGCTTCCAGAAAATCAATATAGTTTTTAAAGGATTGTTCTAATTGGCTTTCATCGCTTATCACAGCCTCATAGGCTTTATCCATTACCTCTTTAAATTTGGTTGTTTGTTTTTTTTCAGCCCGTTTAGCCAAGTAAGCGAGTTTGGGTTTAAGCATGTAAAATGCGCTTTTTTCCTTGCTTATTCCTTTCAGTTGGATTCGCTTTACTTCCCCGAAGAAATTTCGTATTTGCGAGGTAGTCATTCCATGTGCCAGATATTCACCAAAATTTTCGCAAAATGAAATGGTATTGTTATCGAATCCATTTTTTATCCATTCGGGTCTAAATTCAGAAACATAGTCGTTTGAAGATTCTCTGTTTCTGTCTTTGTTTCTGTCTTTGTTTCTGCTATCAAAATTTTTGTTGTAATTCATAAGTGCGTTAATTTTTATTGGTTCGTAATAATAATTCTGTCCATCGGGCGGCAATTGCTAGCAGCTCTACAAAGTGATAATTACCTGTGATTTTATTTTTTTGATAGGTATTGCATATCATATTTTTTTGCAATATATCTAGGTGTTTTACAAACTCCTGATTTTTTTTGCGGTATTGCTGCTTCATTCTTCCAAAATTGTAAGCCATTATCCATTGCCATTGCGGATTGAGATTATTTGCTTCGGCTTCTTTTTTCATTTCGTATATTCTTCCTATTCTTTCCAGAAGGGATTTGGGGATATCCTTGTTGGTATATAAGTTGAATAATTTATCTTTGAGTTGTTTTACAATGCTAAATTCATGATTCCAATTGAGTGGATAATCAAAGATTGTGATGCTGTTTTTTTCTTCGGCGTTGCAAATATGTTGTTTGGCTTTTTTTTCAGCCTCACCGGCCATTTCGGCTGCTTTGAGTATCGGGAATTTAGTAGATACCATTGCAATACCGGCCGAAAGGGTTAATTGATTATTATAGCAGACCCATTTGCGGAATTCTTTGTTTATTAAATCGGCAAATTCAATAACAACATCCCATTTACCCACAACAAATAAATCGTCTCCACCAGAATACACAATAAAAATATGATTTTTGAAATTTTCATTTTTGTTTCTCAGTGTATTGATGTATCCTTTAAAAAAATAATCCAGGCTCCGGCTCAATGCAGTGTAACGCGAAAAGGTCTTTCGTTTATCAGAAAAACCACGTATAAATACAGAACCTAAATTATCAACATCCATTCGCAAAACAGCTATACGCTTAAACTCACCGGTTCCGCCCAAATCGTTGAAGCTAATAATTTGACCATCGTTGTTTTTGGGGAAATCATTTCCACCTATAAAATCAAAACCAAAGGAATTTCGGTTTCCTTTAATATTTGGAAATACTTGTGTGCTGTTGATGCTTATAATATCTGCATTGTCGAAAACTGAATTTATATTTTTCGGCATAAAGTAGCAATAGTGCTCAGATACCGGCGATTTTACAAAAAAATCAAATGAAGGCACCCCACCTTGTTTATCTTTGGAAAATGCTATAATAGACGTGTTTCTTAAATTTTCTCCCAATTCAATCTGCGAAGCAGTATGTTTAGAAACAACTAATTCATCAACTACTTTAATGTCTGATTGATTAGTAATTTCTTCACCGGTAATCATATCCAACTGGGTATTGTTGCCTACTCCGGTTGGCTCAAAGAAATATTGATAATCATCACTCAGGTTGTTTTTAAACTTAGAGCGTTTTTTGAGATTTAGTTCATCGTTGAGTGCCTTCCATTTTTCACCAATTTTTCCATCGTACAAATCATCCTGCGATAGTGCTACGCAAGCTATAGCCAGAAATAAATCGGTTTTATGGCGTGCAAACAAATTTTTGGATATATCCTTTTCCAATGCTTCGATTTTTTCTCTGTTGCTCTTTGTATTTGCAGCCAACAGATAAAACCCACCGCCGGATGCATAAACCACATTTGCTTTAAATAATTGAAGTTTATCGAGTATTTCCTTGATTACAAAATCAACCAGCAGTTGTAAATAAAACGACCTGCCTTTTAAATTTTTTGATGCTTTACTACTTACTACATTATAGATGTAGTTTTGAATACCGGATAAATCGCCACCTACCAATAGAATGGCTTCTTCGTTATGTTCAATATCCAGATTGGTATTTAATTTATCGCATTCGTTCAGGTAATCATAAATACAAACAGCAAATGCGGCTACGGTTTTAGAATGGTCGAATAACGATACATCCGGCAAGTGTATGGTACTTGATGGTATATGAACCATGTATTTATGTAACAAGAATAAAAGAGAATTGCAAAAAGCTTCAGGAGAGGTGGATTTAATGGTTTTAAATTCGCTGATGAAGTCATTCCAAAGCTTTGAATATCCTTCACCAGCGTTAAATTCAGGTTTTGGAAAAAAATTTTCATCTAAACTAAGGGCTGAAATGGGCAATTTATACTTATAGTCACGAGCAGTATCATCATTGAATACATGTTCAAAAATCGAACACATTTCAACTGTTTTAAACGTTTTATTTTCTAGTTTTTCGGATTCATCTTTATCATCTTCGAGACCTGCGCCGGCTGTTCTGTCTATTCCGGATGACCAGTGATCTGCTTTTTGAATGATTTGTTCGAGCACATTACCCGGATGCGGATTGTGATGTGAAGATGCTAAACTTTCTAAATTTTTATACGCATTAGGTAATGCGTTTCGGAATACATCTTTTTCGTCTTCAAAAAACTGAGCCGTCCATAATACATGTTTATGAGAATACCTTCCATTGTATGACGGGCAGTATATTCCGGGATTGTTCCAGAGGTTAGCACTCAGATATTTAAAAGAATTTCCAATTTTTTCATCAGCTCTTTGATAAAATTTTCCGATGTCGTGAAGAATCGCTGATACATATAATACAATCTTTTCTTCCGGTATGCTCATAATTCGTTACTTTCTATTAGTTGAGTTTTTTCTTTTCTATTCTTTTGATTGAATGCATTTGCCGGGTTATGTTCACGTTTTACAATTCCATTTCCTACGCTTACGGCTTTTCCTATACCCACATACGGTGGTATCGTCATATTAACAGAAAATTTCAGATCAAATGCATGAAGTTTTACATCCCTGTAAGTTGTTAAATATTCTTTGTAGATATGGTGAATACTTACTTTTAAAGGGCTTTGTATATCGAATTTAATACCTTCTGCAAAAGCAATGATATGGGCAGTTAAGATTTTTTCCAGAAACATCACTCTTTCGGCAAGCGATTCAATGGCTAGATATTTCCTGTAATTATCGGGGTTTAATGCAAGCCATTTATTTATTCTGTAAGTTAAAGCCTTATCCCATACCTGTATATTTATATGCTTTAAACTTACATTGAATACGCTGAGTTTAATTTTATTACTACCAATTTCAATATCATATTTATTCGATGATAAAAATTCCATCATTGGCTCACACGCATCCTCTATGCAATATATATGCGCCTTATTGTTTATAATTTTAAATTGAGCCAATGGATATCTG
>CALKJP010000059.1 GCA_937995645.1 uncultured Bacteroidia bacterium | reverse complement strand
AAAGAAAGTTATAAAAAGACTTGTCCGGCATACGATTAAGCAGCTAGAATACGCACAAAATTTCTTGCTTTTTTTAAACCCAATTTAGGCATTAAAAATTTTATAGAGGCATCCAGAAAGACAATTACCTCTGAAGTAACTATTTTAGAAAAAATAACCACAGAGAAACACAGAGAAAATAAACCATTAAAAACTTTTCCAATGTCGTTCATTACCACCGAGGTAAAACAAATTGCTTGAACCCAAGTGCTTATTTCCATCAATTGATGGTTAAATCACAAATACAAATGCTTTGCCGTATAACCTGTTTTCTTATTGCATAATTTGGGACAATAAAAATTCCTAATGGCGGTCATTAGAAAAAATTTCTATTGACAATTTTGGGTTTATTTATATTATACAGGTTTTTTTTTAGGAGCTTAATATATTCAAGTGGGCGAATTTATAATAGAAAACATCTCTATCTTCGCAGCCTATTAAGGGATAAAATGCTTCAACAATACAAAAATTACCTGCTGCTTCATTTTATTGTATTTATTTATGGCTTTACAGGCATATTTGGAGCATTAATTACCATACCGGCAGTTAATTTAGTATGGGTAAGAATGTTGATAGCCGGGATTTGTATTTTTTTGTATTTAAGGTGGAAAAAAATTGATGTTAAAGATTCGCTGCAAAATCTTTTAAAATTTACCGTTACGGGAGTAATAGTAGCCATACACTGGATATTTTTTTACGAAGCCATTAAAGTTTCAAATGTATCTGTTACGGTAGCCTGTTTGTCGTCAGCTACTTTATTTACTGCCATAATTGAACCTATTGTGTTTAAACGAAAATTATACTGGTACGAAGCCTTATTCGGTTTAATTATAATGGCCGGATTATTTATGATTTTTAAAGTTGAAACTAAATATAAATTGGGGATTATTTATACGCTTTTTTCTTCTTTTATGGCATCGCTGTTTACGGTAATTAATGGGACTTTTGCCAAAAAATACAATGCTGCCAAAGTATCGGCCTACGAAATGCTGGGAGGGTTTATAGCCATCAGTGTTTATTTTTTAATAATTCAGGTTGATTTTTCGGACTTGATACACATTTCTGCCATGGATATGCTGTGGCTGATGCTCTTAGCTGTTATATGTACAGCATTTGCCATGGTGGCTAACATTTCGGTTATGAAAGAATTAACGCCTTATTCAGTAACTATGGCTATAAATTTAGAACCAGTTTATTCCATTATACTGGCTTATTGGATTTTTGGCGAAAAAGAACAAATGACTTCCGGTTTTTATTTTGGTACTATTGTTATTTTGGCCACTATATTTGCAAATGGATACATTAAAAGCAGAGCAAAATACTAATTTAACCTGTTTTTAATATACCGTGTTAATATGTAGTATAATTTTACATAAAATTTCTCATGAACTTTGAAGTTCTTATTAATAATCTATTAAGCGCCCCGGTACTTTTCTTTTTTCTTGGATTAATTGCCGTTTTCGCCAAATCAGATTTAGAAATTCCCCAGCCTGTTTCCCGATTTTTCTCAATTTATCTTTTGTTTACTATTGGGATAAAGGGAGGAGCAGAATTAGCACACAGCCAATGGAACAGCGAAGTTTTACTTTCATTGCTTTTAGCTGTAAGTATGTCGGCAGGAGTGCCGGTATATGCTTATTTTATTTTAAGAAGAAAGTTTAACAGTTATAATTCGGCAGCCATAGCCGCTACTTACGGCTCAATCAGTGTTGTAACATTTATTTCGGCAGTAGCTTTTTTAAAAGAAATTAATCTTGATTTTGGAGGACACATGGTAGCCGCTATGGCATTAATGGAATCTCCTGCATTAATTGTAAGCTTATTTATTTTAAAAAATACAATTAAAAGCGATAATAGCAATGCAAAAGTTTCGTGGGCAAAACTGCTACAAGAATCCTTAGTTAGCAGTTCCGTTTTTTTAATTCTCGGCAGTTTGTTTGTAGGGGTGGTGGCTTCAGAAAAAAGCTATCATGAGCTGGCACCCTTTACCGAAGGTTTATTTAAAGGATTTTTAGCCCTCTTTTTACTCGATATGGGCATTGTGGCCGCAAAACGTATCAGTGCATTGGCTAAAGCAGGAGTATTTTTAATATCATTCGCTATTATACTGCCATTAGCCAATGCGAGTATAGCAATTTTATTATCTTACGTATTGAGAATAAGTCAGGGGAATGCATTTTTGCTGGCGGTTTTATCGGCAAGTGCTTCATATATTGCAGTGCCTGCGGCTGTTCGCTTAACCATTCCCGAAGCTAATCCCGGATTATTTGTGCCCATGGCCTTAGCCATAACCTTTCCGTTTAATATTACATTAGGAATACCCTTGTATTACTTTATAACTCAAGCATTGTGGACATAAAGCCTATGGAGAAAATGCATAAAATAGAAATTGTTTTAGGCTCGCTTCATACCGAAGCATTAATTGAAAGTTTTAACCAAAACGGAGTAAGCGGCTATACCATTATTCCTCATGTAAGAGGCAAAGGCGATAGGGGCGAATATGACGGATTGGGCTTAAACGATGCATTTAGTAATAACTATATAATTATAGTGGTTGATAGTAATATGCTCGAAAAGTTGCAAGAACCCATACGCAAGTTTTTGAGCAAATATGGTGGTGCTTGTATTGTTTCCGATTGTTTATGGCTTAAACATTAATAAAATGAAGTACTTCGAAAACAAATCTTTTTCAGTTGCTACCAAACATAAAAAAGAAATTGTTTTCAGTTCGGTTTTTACACAGTTAGATTTATCTTATGTTCCTGCTCCCGAAATAGATACCGATGTTTTGGGAACTTTTACCGGTGAGATTGAACGTAAGCATAGTCCACTCGAAACTGCTCTTCAAAAGGCAAAATTACTTGCAACAAAAATTAATAATGTAGATTTTATTATTGCCAACGAAGGATCTTTTGGGCCGCATCCCTACATGCCTTTTGTGGCATCCGATTCGGAAGTAATATTGTTATACAATGTAAAAACAGATAAATACTTTTATTATCACGATATAAGTACCGAAACCAATTTTGCGGAAAAAGAAATAGCATCTTTTAATCAATTACATGAATTTTTAAAGCAGGTAAAATTTCCATCACATGCATTAATTGTTTCAGCAAAATCGAATGATGGAAAAGTGCATTATGAAAAAGCCATTCAGGATGAGAATGTATTAAAAACTAAAGTTGACAAATTGTTTGCTATAAGCGAAAATGGATTGGTAAAAGTACAAAGCGATATGCGGGCACATTTAAACCCTACCCGTATGAAATTTATTGAACAATGCGCTAAAAAATTTGTAGAAGAATTAAAATGTGCTTGTCCTAAATGTAATTATCCGCAATTTAAAATTAGACGAACC
>CALKJP010000058.1 GCA_937995645.1 uncultured Bacteroidia bacterium | reverse complement strand
AGCTATCGTTTGCTGGATGCGGTAAACATGATTGCTTATCTATTTTCCACTTTATTGTTGCCCATTTTTGCGCGCATGATTATTCAAAAAGATGCCGTAAATCAAATGGTAAATCTTTCCTTATCGCTCATTTTATCAATGGCAATTTTAACGGCAGTAGGTTCTTATTTTTACAGCAATGAGTTAATGGGAATGCTTTATGAGCATCATGTAGCAGAATCAGCACAGATATACGGTATTATGATGTTTTGCTTTGTAGCGATGAGTACTACTTATATTTTTGGAACGCTTCTTACGGCTAATGACAACTTAAAAATATTAAACATTATTTCCGGCAGCGGTGTTGCCATGAATATCATTCTGAATTTAATTTTAGTTCCAAAATACAAAGCTTACGGTGCTGCCATGAGCGGATTAATTACCCAATCGTACATTGCCATTTCGCAAGCAATAATGGCCGGGCGTATTTTTAAATTTGGTATTAATTATAAATTGATTTTTACCATTGCTGCTTTTGCATTAGGAACAGCCATTATTGCTTATTTCTCAAAAGGAATACATTACGATTGGCGCATTAATTTTGTAGTAATGGTTGTAAGCTCCATTTCTTGGGCTTTTATGATTCGCATGGTTAGTGTGCGCGCTATTTATCGCATTATTAAATATGAGTAGATAATTTGTAGTTGCCAGTTGGCAAAGATGATTAAAGACAAAAGGAACAAAGACTAAAGACGCTTAATTTTTAGATATAGAGCTTAGAATTTTGAATTTTCTAATATGTAACTTTCAGTTTTAAAATTTTTTAAGAAATCAATCTCAACCAATCTCTATAAAACTCAATCAATATCTAAACTAAATTACACTTTCATCTCACTTTTTTCGGGCAAAACTAAAGCCGCTTTGTTTACTCCATCATACTGAATAATGGCATAATCGTGTTTGGGATAAATTTTACCGGAACTTATAAATTGCTCAACATCAAAACTAGTTTTAATAATTACAAAACGGTATTTATGATGATTTAAAGCCATTGCATCAATCACACTGCTTTTTTCACGTCTGTCAATTTCTTCGATTATTAAGTTTTTCGGCTTAACTTTATAATGAAGATAATAATCTAATGCAATTAGTTCCTGCAAATAAGCATCCTTATTATAATATTCTTGAACAAATGAAGTGATAATTAAAAAAACATCATCTAAGGTATATTGATAATAAGGCTTTCGTTTACCGAAATAAATTCCCAACTCTAACAAAAAGTCGAAAATGCTGTAATGTTGCGTAACGTATTTCAATGTATTTAAAGCACGCTTTTTATTCCAATATATTTCTAATGCATGCTCCAGTTGGGTAATTTTATGTAATTGCTCTTTCGAAAGATAATTGCTTTCAATTATTTGATAAGGAGGATTGGGGTCAAATACAAATCCGTGTTCCGGATATTTTTCTCTAACGGGAGTCCCTTTTAAAAATTTTAAAAATCCTAATTGAAGTTCCGGAGGGAATAGTTTAAATACTTCTTCAAAACTGTATTTAATATCTTCCCAATAATCAAATGGAAGTCCTACAATTAAATCGAGGTGCATTTCTACTTTATCGCGCAGTTGCAGAATTACATTTTTAGTTTTTTCAAAGTTTTGCTTTCTGCTTACTTCCAGATTGGCTTTTTGATTTACGGTTTGTATGCCAATTTCAAAACGGAACAATCCTTTTGGAATATGTTCGTTAATGAACTTTATAATTTCAGGATGAACAATATCGGCAGTTATTTCAAACTGAAAAATATTTTCTGGACGATGATGCTCCAGAATAAACCGGAAAATATCTATGGTAAAATCTTTTTTAATATTAAAAGTTCGGTCTAAAAACTTTATTACTCTACCATGTTGCATTAAATAAAGTAAATTTGCCTTAATACATACGTTTGGTAAATAGCGTACTTTATTATCGAGGCTTGCCAAACAAAATTCGCATTTATAAGGGCATCCGCGTGAAGTTTCAATGTAGCATACTTTATTGTAAAGCTCTTCGGGTGTATCGTTTTCGTAGGGGTTTATGTTTCGAAATTCTTCTAAGTTGAATTGTTTAGGCAACGGGTTCTCAATTACGTTATTATTATCTTTCCAAATCAGTCCGGGAACTAATGAAACATCGGGGTAATTATTTAAAAACTCTCTGAATGGAATTTCTCCTTCGCCAATTATCAAATAATCTACTTCTTCGCACTTTATTATATCATTATAATCGTAGCTTACTTCAGGTCCTCCCAATAAAATTTTAATGTTATTATTTATCTTTTTTATTTTACGGCAAACTTCCAGTGTGGAACAAATATTCCATATATAACAGCTAAATGCTACAATATTAAACTTACTGCAGTATTGAGCTATTTCGTCTTTATTTTCTTTTATGGTAAATTCTTTCCATGCTAATCCGGGGGAGTTTTCGTTTAGCTTATACAGCAGGCGAATAGCCAGATTCATATGTATGTATTTGGCATTTAAGGTACTTAATAAAACTTGCATGGAAAATCGTACGATATCAATTACAATAATACTAAATTTAATATTCACTTTATTTTAAGGGCAATAAGCATACATAAATTTCGTTACCTTTACCGTCCTAAAAAATTAACAATGAGTACCGAAAAAAATCAAGCCATTAATTTCGATTCTATCAGTTTTATTGCCTTTTTATATCAAAAGCGCAAAATAATATTATCTGTTACAATTGCAGCAGCAGTTATTTCTGCTGTAGTATCATTATTAATTCCAAACAAATACAAATCAACAGTGATTATGTTCCCTACTACTACCGGTTCAATTGCAAAAGCCTTAATTGCAGAGCAAAGAACAGGTAAGGACGATATTATGCAATTAGGTGAAGAAGAACAAGCAGAACAAATGCTTCAGATTTTATATTCTGATAAAATTACCAATGCGATAATCGAAAAGTTTGATTTAATGAATCATTATAAAATAGATACAACCAGTAAATACAAATACACCAAACTTAAAAAAGAATACGAAAGTAACATTACCTTTAAACGAACAGAATATATGTCAGTAAGAATTGATGTACTCGATACCGACCCTCAAATGGCTGCTGATATAGCAAATGAAATAGCTCGTTTGTATGATGAAATTAAAAATGAAATGTTGCGCGAACGATCTAAACAAGCATTTGAATTGGTAGAAAGAGAATATAACAACTTTTTGGCATTAATTAAAATGCAGGAAGATTCGTTGGCTAAAATTATGTCGTACGGTGTGTTTGATTACGAATCGCAAAGTGAAATGCTTATGGAACAATATGCCATAGCCCTAGCTAAAAATGATATGGGAGCAGCTAACAGAATTCAACAGAAATTAGATATTTTGGCAAAATATGGAGCTGCATATATTTCATTACGTGAAAAGCTAGATAATGAACGGAAAAATTTAGCTGTTTTAAAAGCTAAATATGACGAAGCCAAAGTTGATGCAGAACAAAATATGACTCATAAATTTGTGGTAAATTATGCAACTCCTGCCGAAAAGAAATCTTACCCCGTTCGCTGGTTAATAGTTACCGTATCTACAGTAGCAACATTCTTATTAAGTATTTTCTTAATAGTTGTAATTGAGCAGTTCCAGCGTGTAAAACTGGATTTGAATAAATAATCTTTTTAAACTATTTATTCAACAAAATTGCGTGCTGACAGAGAGCCTAAAAAATAAGATTATTGTTTTTTTAAGTGTGGCGTTTATTGCAGCCAATGCTTTATTTCTGTATTACGAACAGTATTGGTTTATGCTTTTGCCGGCTGCACTCATAATTGGCGCATTAGCAATTTTTCGTTTAGATATTTTATTGCTCTTTATCGTATTTTGTACACCTTTGGCTATCAATCTCGAGCATCTCGATTTTGGCTTGGGAATGTCGTTACCCACCGAGCCCTTAATGTTTGGTGCTATGATATTGTTCTTTTTTAAAGTTTTGTATGAAAAAAAGTTCGACAGGCGTGTATTTTGGCATCCCATAAGCATTGCTATTATTTTGCATCTTATATGGATAGGATTTACTACCATAACCAGCGAAATGCCCTTTGTTTCATTTAAATTTTTCCTATCGCGCATGTGGTTTGTATGTGTATGTTACTTTTTAGCCACACAATTGTTTGCTGCCGATTTTCAAAACATCAAACGATTTTTCTGGTTATACATCATTCCATTAATCATAGTAATTATTTATACCGTAACATGGCACTCAACCTATGGTTTTGCAGAAAAGCCGGCCCACTGGGTAATGACTCCTTTTTATAAAGACCACACTTCATACGGAGCCATATTAGCCATGTATTTTCCGATAATTTTTCTATTTTTGAATAAACGTCAGAATAATTCAATTCGATTTTTTACTGCCATTGTTTTGTTAATATTTACCATTGGTGTAATACTTTCATATACACGTGCTGCATGGATTAGTTTAATAGGCGCCTTTGGATTATATTTTATTTATTATTTTAAAATAAAATTCAGAACACTTGTTTTAGCAGGCGGTGTATTAGTTGTTTTATTTCTGCTTTTTCAGTCAGATATCATAATGAGTTTAGAAAAAAACAAACAAGATTCATCCGATAATTTGGCAGAACATGTAAAATCTATTTCCAATATAAAATCAGATGCATCAAATTTAGAGCGTATCAATCGCTGGCAAAGCGCTTTACGAATGTTTAAAGAACGCCCTTTGGTAGGATTTGGCCCCGGAACGTATATGTTTCAATACGCATCCTTTCAAATGTCGTATGAAACTACCATAATCAGTACCAATATGGGAGATATGGGAAATGCACACAGTGAATATATTGGGCCTTTGGCAGAACAGGGATTGCCCGGAACTTTATTCTTTATTGGAATTTTAGTTACAGTTTTTTTAACAGCTTCACGATTATATAATACTCTTCAAAATAAGGAAATGAAACAAATTGTAATTTTAATTACACTTGGGCTGGCAACTTATTTTGTACATGGATTATTAAATAATTTTCTTGATACAGATAAAGCATCAGTACCATTTTGGGGCTTTATAGCAGTAATAACGGCTATTGATATTTATTATCTTCCACAAGATAAAGGCGGAGACCGCTTTATCCCTGAATCTAAACAGAAGATAGAAAGTTAATTCACAAAAAAATTAAAACGGTTAATAACTACTTGTTTTTTTACTAATTTAAACTTCGAGTTTCTAAAGTATTAATGTATTTTCGCAGGTTAAATAAATAATCGTATTTAGTTCTATAAAATGCCTAAAGATTCAAGCATAAAATCGGTTCTAATTATTGGTAGCGGCCCCATAATTATTGGTCAGGCCTGCGAATTTGATTATTCAGGTTCTCAAGCAGCTAAATCCCTTAGAGAAGAAGGAATTGAAGTTAGTCTTATTAATTCTAATCCCGCAACTATAATGACCGATAAGGTTACAGCAGACCATATTTACCTTTGGCCACTGGAACCAAAATCTATCATAAAAATTTTAGAAGAACGAAAGATAGATGCCGTACTGCCAACTATGGGAGGGCAAACAGCCTTAAATCTTGCAATTAAGTGCGAAGAAATGGGCATTTGGCAAAAGTATGGAGTGCGCATGATTGGTGTGGATATAAAAGCAATAGAAATTACAGAAAACCGCGAATTTTTCCGCCAAAAAATGGAATCTATTGGAGTAGGAATGGCTCCATCAGCAATAGCTACATCCTTTTTGGAAGGAAAAAATATTGCGCAACAAATCGGTTTTCCATTAGTAATTCGCCCTTCTTTTACTTTAGGAGGAACGGGAGGTTCGGTTGTTTATGATAAAAAAGATTTTGATGTAGCCTTAACACGCGGTTTACATGCATCGCCCATTCATGAAGTTTTAATAGATAAAGCAGTAATTGGCTGGAAAGAATACGAGCTGGAATTGTTACGCGATGCAAACGATAATGTGGTAATTATTTGTACCATCGAAAATTTCGACCCGATGGGAATTCATACAGGAGACTCCATTACGGTAGCTCCTGCTATGACATTATCAGACACTACCTACCAAAAAATGCGTAACATGGCTATTAAAATGATGCGCTCTATCGGAAACTTTGCAGGCGGCTGTAACGTGCAGTTTGCCGTTAGTCCGGATGAAAAAGAAGAAATAATAGCCGTAGAAATTAATCCGCGCGTTTCGCGTTCATCTGCATTGGCAAGTAAAGCAACAGGATATCCGATTGCACGAATTGCTGCCAAATTAGCCATAGGCTACCATTTAGATGAATTGCAAAACCAAATTACAAAAACTACTTCTGCTTTATTTGAACCGGTACAGGATTATGTAATTGTAAAAATACCCCGCTGGAATTTTGATAAATTTAAAGGAGCCGACAGAACCCTTGGTTTCCAAATGAAATCAGTAGGTGAAGTAATGGCAATTGGAAGAAGTTTTCAAGAGGCCCTACAAAAAGCATGTCAGTCGCTCGAAATAAAACGAAATGGATTAGGAGCCGATGGTAAAGAATTAACTAATCAGGAACAAATTTTACAAAGTTTAGAACGTCCGAGCTGGAATCGCTTATTTCATATTTACGATGCCTTTAAATTGGGAATTCCATTTAAAACCATACAAAAACTTACCCATATTGACCCATGGTTTTTACATCAAATAGAAGAATTAGTAGTGTTAGAAAAAGAAATCGAAAAATATAACATCAACAATATACCAAAAGAATTATTGCATGAAGCAAAACGTAAAGGCTATGCCGATCGTCAAATTGCTCATTTATTACGTTGTTTAGAAAGCGAAGTATATAAAAAACGCAACGATTTAGGAATTAAGCGTGTTTATAAAATGGTAGATACCTGCTCAGCAGAGTTTGAAGCCCAAACCCCATATTTTTATTCAACCTTTGAAGAAGAAAATGAAGCTCTACCAAGCAATAAAAAGAAAGTAGTTATTCTTGGTTCCGGTCCAAATAGAATTGGACAAGGCATTGAGTTTGATTATTCATGCGTACATGGTGTTTTAGCTGCTAAAGAATGCGGCTACGAAACCATTATGATAAACTGTAATCCTGAAACAGTATCAACCGATTTTACCGTTGCAGATCGTTTATACTTTGAACCGGTTTTCTGGGAACATATTTACGATATTATTCAAAATGAAAAACCCGAAGGAGTTATTGTTCAATTAGGTGGACAAACAGCTTTAAAACTTGCCGAAAAATTAGATCGTTATGGAATAAAAATAATAGGAACAAGTTTTGAATCGCTTGACATTGCAGAAGACCGTGGACGTTTCTCAGCCAAATTAAAAGAGTTAGATATTCCTTATCCAAAATTCGGAACGATAGAACATGCCGATGAAGCCGTTCCTCTTTCAAAAGAATTAGGATTCCCATTATTAGTTCGTCCTTCATACGTTTTGGGAGGACAAAGTATGAAAATTGTAATTAACGAAGAAGAACTGGAGCAACACGTAGTTAACCTTTTAAAAGATATTCCGGGTAATAAAGTTTTACTTGATCATTTCCTTGAAAAAGCTATAGAAGCAGAAGCTGATGCCATATGCGATGGAGAGAATGTGTACATTATAGGCATTATGGAACATATAGAACCTGCCGGAATTCATTCAGGCGATTCGTATGCAGTATTACCCGCATTTGATTTAAGCGAAAATGTAATTCGTCAGATAGAAGAATATACCAAGAAAATTGCAATTGCTTTAAAAACCGTTGGATTAATAAATATTCAGTTTGCAGTTAAAGACGAGGTGGTGTATGTGATTGAGGCAAATCCGCGTGCATCACGAACCGTACCGTTTATAGCAAAAGCTTATGACGAGCCTTATGTAAATTATGCAACAAAAGTAATGTTGGGGCATAATAAAGTAACCGACTTTAAGTTTAATCCGCGTAAAAAAGGGTATGCTATTAAAATTCCGGTATTTTCGTTTGAAAAATTTCCTGATGTAAACAAAGAGTTAGGTCCTGAAATGAAATCAACCGGAGAAGGAATTTATGTTATTGACGATTTACATGACGAGTTTTTTATGAAAGTGTATTCAGAACGTAATTTATATTTAAGCCGATAATTTAATTTGATGATTGGGTGATTTGAAAATAAGTGATTAGCCAAAAGTCAATAGCCATTAGTTTATTGATTTTTATTGATTTTATGATAAGATTAATTTAGATTAGAATTTAGAGCTTAGAATTTAGAATTTTCCAATTTGGAATTTGCAAATTTGTAATTAATAAAAATTTTTGTAATTAATAAAAATTAAAGATATGATTTTACTCAGCATTACAGGCATTTTAAGATTGATAATCATTTTGGCCTGCATTTATTTTTTGTATCAGATAACCATGCGATTTTTGTTGCCAATTTTGATGCGTTCGTACTTTAATAAAATTCAGCGCGATATGCACAAACAGTTTTATGGTAAAATAAATCGTTCAAACTCTGCTCATATTCAACAAGAAGAAGAATATGCCGAATACGAAGAAATTAAATAAATCTATGTTGCAACAAGGAATTTTAAAAAAACTATTGCCGCATATAATTGTAGTTGCGGCTTTTTTTGCAATATCAATCGCATATTTTTCCCCACTTTTAGATGGTAAGAAAATACAGCAGGGAGATGTTATTAATTGGCTTGGAACAGCAAAAGAAGCTATAGATTATCGTGAGCAAAACGATAACGAAGAACCTCTTTGGACAAATTCACTTTTTGGTGGAATGCCTACCTATCAAATTTCTACCTTATATCCTGCTAACTGGTCATCTAAAATCAATAATTTACTTATTTCTGCTTTCATGCATCCTGCCTCCTATTTATTTTTTTCATTTTTAGGTTTTTATTTATTGGCTTTATCTTTTGGAGTTAGCATCCCTATTGCCTTTATGGGAGCTGTTGGGTATGGCCTATCTACTTATTTTATGGTAAGCTTAGAGGCAGGACACAACTCAAAAGTAAATGCCATAGGATATATGGCGCCTGTTATTGCAGGTGTTTTTTTGGCGTACAGAGGAAAAATTTGGATAGGTTTTTCATTAACTGCTTTAGCACTTTCTCTTCATTTAGCAAGTAATCACTTGCAAATTACCTATTATTTAGCTTATGCTATTTTATTAATCGTAGCAGTTCAATTAATATTTGCAATAAAAGAAAAAACTATCTCTCAATTTATAAAAGCTTCTGTATTTTTAGCTTTAGCAGCAGTTATAGCTGTTTTACCAAATATTACCAATTTATTGGTAACAAGTGAATATGGCAAATATACCACACGTGGTCCAAGCGAGCTTACACTTAATGCTGAAAATAAAACTACCGGTTTAGATAAAGATTATGCTACGGCATGGAGTTATGGAATTTCAGAAACAATCAATCTGATGATACCAAATTATAAAGGAGGAGAAAGCGGAGCAATTGGTAAAAACAATACCGCCTTAAAAGATGTAGATCCCAATTTAAAACCAATCGTAGCTCAATTAGATCAATATTTTGGCGATCAGCCATTTACTGCTGGTCCAACCTATATGGGCGCTATAATTATTTTTCTTTTCATACTGGCTTTATTCTTTTTAGAAGGTGCACTTAAATGGTGGATAATTGCAGCAACTGCATTATCCATTATGCTGGCATGGGGCAAACATTTTATGCCACTTACCGAATTTTTTTTAGACTATATTCCTGGCTACAATAAATTCAGAACGGTATCTATGAATCTCGTTATTGCCAATATTACCATTCCTTTAGCCGGAATTTTAGTTCTAAAAAAAATAATAGAAAAACCATCTATAATAACAGAAAAAATAAAAAGGTTTTACGCCGCATATGCATTAACGGGTGGTTTATGTTTATTAATGTATTTAATGCCCGATTTGTTTAACACCTTTTTAAAAGAAGGCGAATACGAAAGTTTATCAAAACAATTGGCAGATGCAGGTTGGCCGGCAAGTCAACAAGCAGATCTTATAGAAAATTTACAAATTGCTCGAAAAAATATTTTTACAGCCGATGCTCTTCGCAGTTTTTTCTTAATTACGCTTGCTGCAGGTTTAATATGGTTGTTTGTAAAAAATAAATTAAATACCATGGTATTAGGAATATCACTATCTGTATTAGTATTAGGCGATTTATGGCTGGTTGATAAACGCTATGTAAATGACGAAAGTTTTGTGTCAGCAAAATTAATGGATAGACCTATTCAGCCTAATGCGGCTAATCTGGTTATTTTAGAAGATAAAGACCCCAATTTCCGTGTGTTTAATCTTACGGTAAATCCCTTTAGCGATGCTACAACTTCTTACTTCCACAAATCAATTGGAGGATATCATGCAGCAAAACTAAAACGTTATCAGGAATTAATAGAATATCACTTATCTAAAAATAATATGCGTGTTTTAAACATGCTCAATACAAAATATTTTATAGTGCCCGGACCCGATAAGCAGCCAATGGCGCAGCGCAATTATGAAGCACTTGGTAATGCTTGGACAGTAAAACAAATTAAGTGGGTAAAAAATGCCGATGAAGAAATTAACGCGTTGAATGAATTTTCTCCTTCAACAGAAGCTGTAATTGATGAGCGCTTTAAATCACAATTAGAAGGAAAAACCTTTGGCGGAGATTCATCAGCTACTATTAATTTAAAATCATATAAACCAAACGAGTTGGTGTATGAATACAATGGAGGCACAACACCTCAATTTGTAGTATTTTCTGAAATTTATTACGACAAAGGTTGGGATGCTTATATAGATGGTAAACCTGCTGATTATGTACGATGCAACTATGTATTAAGAGGAATGTTACTTCCGGAAGGAAAACACGAAATAGTGTTTAAATTTTATCCTAAATCATATCATACAGGAGAAAAAATAGCATTGGCAGGTTCTATATTGCTGTTAATTTTAGTTGGGTTTGGAATCTATAAAGAAATCAAAATAAACCAATTGTATTAGTATTGAATAAAGTACTTATTATAACATATTATTGGCCTCCAACGGGCGGCCCCGGGGTATTACGCTGGCTCAAATTTGTTAAGTACCTCCCTCAATTCGGATGGAAACCTTATGTGTACACACCATCCAATCCGCAGGCATTTGTTACCGATAATTCTTTAGAAAAAGACATTCCAAAAGAAGCAGAAATTTTAAAAACAAAAATTACAGAGCCCCATAATCTGTTTTTTTTCTTTAATAAAAAAAACAAAAGCGTAGCTCCCGGATTTTTACAAGAACAAAAATCACAAAATGCTTTTTTAAATTTTGCAAAATGGGTTAGGGGAAATTTGTTTATTCCCGATCCTCGCCTATGGTGGGTAAAACCATCGGTTTCGCATCTCGAAAAAGTTATAAAAAAAGAAAATATTAAAGTTGTAATTTCTACCGGACCGCCACATTCCATGCACTTAATAGGAATGAAATTAAAACAAAAATCAGGCGTAAAATGGATTGCAGATTTTCGCGATCCATGGACAGGTATTGATTTCTACCGTCAATTGAATGTAACATCGTGGGCGGATAAAAAACATAAACAATTAGAACATCAAGTATTGAAAAATGCCGATTTAGTAGTAGCGGTTGGTGAAACATTAAAAAATGAATTGATTGATTTAGGAGCAAAAAAATGTGTAGTAATTACTAACGGATTTGATAGTGATGATTTTAAAAACTTGTTGAAACATAAAGAAAATAGCAATAAAACTACTATAACCTACACCGGTTCATTAAACGGAGACAGAAACCCCATAGCTTTTTGGGAAGCACTTGCAAAACTAAACAACACATATCCCGACTTAAAAAAAATATTACAAGTAAAACTTATCGGAACGGTTGATTACAGAGTAAAAGAAAGCATCTGTAATTTAGGATTAAATGAATTGGTAAATTATCTATCACCAATACCCTATAAACAATCGTTACAGGAACAAAAAAATGCAGATATTTTATTGTTAGTGGTAAATAATACACCTAACGCAAAAGGCATACTTACAGGAAAGTTTTTTGAATATTTATCATCTGGAAATTTTATTCTTGCTATTGGTCCTGAAGATGGCGATATAGCAAGTATTTTGAAGGAATCAAATGCCGGTGAAATTTTTGATTATCATCAATCCGATAAAATTTTTAATACACTCGAAAGTCTAATTATTCAAAAGACAAAAAAAATAAATTCAGATAGTGAAAAAGTAAACATGTTCGACAGAAAAAATCTTACTCAAAAACTTTCTCACTATTTAAATGAATTAATTCAAAGATAATATGTGCGGCATAGCAGGTTTTATTGATGCAAAATTAAGCAAAGAGCAAGGAGAACAATTTCTTGATAAAATGCTTGCCGCAACAGTACATCGAGGTCCTGATTATACCGGAAAATTTATCAATGCACCAGCATATTTAGGTCATAATCGTTTAAGTATAATTGATTTGTCAAACGATGCTAATCAGCCCATGCATTTTGAGCATTATTCTATTGTGTATAATGGCGAAGTTTATAATTATTTAGAAATAAAAGAAGAATTAAAACAAAAAGGATATCAATTTAAAACACAATCAGACACCGAAGTAATTTTAATTTCTTACAAAGAGTGGGGAGCAGCGTGTTTACAAAAGTTTGTCGGAATGTGGGCATTTGTTATTTGGGATAATCAAAAAAAAGAATTATTTGCATCGCGCGACCGTTTTGGCATTAAACCATTTTACTATATTACTAATTCCGGTTCGTTTTATTTTTCTTCCGAATATAAAGGTTTAAAATCTACACCTTATTTTACAAATCAAATTAATGTTCATCAGACTGCAAGAGGCTTGCAATTAGGTTGGATGTGTTTTAATGATGAGAGCTATTTTGATTGTATAAAAATTTTACCCGCTGCACATAATTTAATTTTTAAAGAGGGTAAGATTAGCCTTGTTAAATATTGGGATATAACTAATTTTAATAATTCTAATCTAACATATTCAGAAAAAGTAGAATCATTTAAAACACTTTTTTCGAACGCTGTAAATCTTCACATGCGTAGCGATGTAGAGGTTGGAGCATGTTTAAGCGGAGGTATTGACAGTTCTTCGATAGTAAGTTATTTAGGTGCAAAATATCCTGACTCAAAAATTAAGACTTTTACTATTTATTACGATGGTAAAAACGAAGTAGATGAGCGCCCATGGGTAAATGAAGTTATCAGAAAATATCCGCACATACAAAACTATACTTATTCTCCTAAAGAGGATGAACTAAAAGAATATTTTGAAAAAACATTATACTATGCAGATGTACCTATTGCCAGTTCATCACCGGTATCACAATATGCAGTAATGAAATTAGTGTCAGAACATCAAATTAAAGTTGTGTTAGATGGACAAGGCTCTGATGAATATCTGGCAGGTTATGCTCACTCTTATTATCGTTTAATTGCTGATAAATTAAAAGATTTGAACCTAATCGGTGCAAATGCAATTTTAAACAGCTATGCCAAAGAACAGCAAATCCGTTTTACGAAAAAACTAAATATCTTCTTCAAATCTATATTGGCAACTATAATGAACGAAAATGCTTTGTATCAATTAGAATTTGAAAAATATTATCCTTTTGTATTTCCTAATCCAATGAAAAATATTTTTCAAATTTCAGAAATTAAGAATACTAATCATTTGAGTACATTTTTATATAACCTTCTATTTTACACCAGTTTGCCAACTTTATTGCATTACGAAGACCGTAATTCCATGGCCTTTTCAATAGAATCACGTGTTCCGTTTTTAGATCATCGTTTGGTTGAACAAGTTTTTACCTATGCAAATGAAGATAAAATTGATGGAGCAATAACTAAAAAAGTTTTGCGTGATGCTTTAAAAAATTATTTGCCCCAAGCCATTTATAACAGAACAGATAAAAAAGGATTTGTTACTCCCGGAGAAGTAAAATGGCTGAGAGGAAGCTTAAAATATTTATTAGATCAACCAATAAAAATTGATTTTATAGCAAAGAAAAAAGCACTTCCTGAAATTGAAAAATTTAAAAAAGGCGATAATACCAATGCACTATGGATATGGCGTTTGGTAGTACTTAACGAGTGGTTAAAGAAAAATACTTAATGCTATGAATATATTGGTTTGGGCGGCATGGTATCCCAAAGACGAAAATTCATATAATGGAATTTTTATTAAAAAACATCTGCAAATAATCGGACAAAAACATCATTTGCAAATTTTACACATAACCAAGCATCAATCATTTTCATTTAAGGTAAAACAAAAAAATACTGATTACGGATTAGAAAGAATTTATTTTATTCCCGATTTTAAACTCATTAGTTTTTTCTCTTATTTATTTATTCCAATTTATGAATATTTATCAATTAAATCTAAAATAGATGTGTTACATCTCCATTGTTCGTATCCGATTATTCTTTTTGCTTTTCCACTCAAATTATTCGGATTAAAGAAAATGGTTTTAACAGAGCATTGGTCAGGATATACTACATATGATGGTGCTTATGACAGAATGCCCCCTATTTTAAAATTTATATTAAAAAAAAGACTCTCATCGTTATCGGCAGTTTCTGTTGTTTCGCAAGTATTAAAAAATGAAATGCAAAAACGAAATTTATTACCTGAAAAAACATTGATTATTCCTAATGTAATTAAGATGCCAATTATATTTAAAGATAATAAACCAAAAGAATACTTCTCTTTTATTACCATTTGTACCTTAGAAGATAAAACCAAAAATATAACAGGCATGATTGATGCTTTTAATGATGCTATCATTTTTAATAATCAAATTAAACTAACCATTTATGGCGATGGCATTGATGAAAATAAACTTAAGAATTATGCAAAAAGCTTAGGATTGCTTAATAGTTACATCTATTTTGGCGGATATATTCCCAATGAAAAAATTTCTGAAATATATTACAATCATCATGCTTTTATTTCGTTTAGTAATTACGAAACATTTTCTATCTCTACAGCTGAAGCTTTAACACATGGTTTGCCGGTAATAGCCAGTAAAAGCGGAGGTCCTCAAGAGTATATTAACAGTAAATGCGGAATTTTAGTTGAACCCCAAAATATAAATCAATTAACAGAAGCAATTTTGTATATGGTTACAAACTATAAGAAATATGATATAAAAGAAATACAATCATACATGCTATCAAAATTTTCTAATCAATTTATTTTAGGTAGCTTTGATACGCTTTATAACGATTGATTAAATAAAATGGCAGAGAAATTCTTATCAAAAATATCCAGAAATTTATATACAATACCGGGAGGCTATTACTTAGTTTTAGTTTTGATTAAATTGTTTAACACGAAGAATCAATCGGGGTGGAAAATATATAAATTTAAAGATATAACATTTAAGGTTGATACAAATACCTATTTAGGACGCTTACTATATTGGAGAGGCGCACATGAATGGGCTCCGATATTTACATTAAAAAAGATTATTAAACATGGGTATGTATGTATTGATGTTGGCGCTAATCAAGGAGAATATACCTTGTGGTTAGCAAAATTAACAGGAGAAAAAGGTAAGGTTATTTCATTTGAACCACTTTCTAAAATGTTTCAGCAATTAAATGATAATATTTTATTAAATAAAGAATTAGCAACGCGTATCATTCCATTAAAAAAAGGTTTATCTGATACCATTTCAAAAATTCCCATATATGCAGTAAATTCAAATGATAAGTTTTCCGATAATGAAGGAATGCCCAGTATTTTTCCAACAAATAATAGAAACGCTTTTATAGAAAACATAGATATAAGTACCTTAGACGAAGAACTAAAAATGTTAAATATATCAAAGGTTGATTTTATTAAAATAGATGTAGAAGGAGCAGAATTAAATGTATTAAAAGGCGCATTAAATACAATAAAATTTAATAGACCTAAACTTTTAATAGAATTTAACGAACCCATGTTTAATGCCGCAGGCTATTCATCAGTAGATATAACAGATTTTTTAAAACCATTTGGATATAAATTCTATTTAGTAGGAAATAGAGGATATTTAAAAAAGATTAACCCTAAAAATATTCCGGAATATTGTAATATAATTGCTCAGGTATAATGGGTATTATTAAACGACAAGGAATTAAAAATACCATAAGTACCTATGTAGGTATATTGCTTGGATTTATTAATTTAATCATTATTCAACCCTATTTTTTAAGCCCTGAAGAAATAGGATTAACCCGATTACTATTTTCTGTTTCTTTTTTAATTTCCCTTTTTCTTCCATTAGGAGTTACCAATCTAACGGTTAAATATTTTCCCTTATTTCGTAATGAAAATAATGGTCATAATGGTTTTTTGGGATTCATACTTCTTTTCCCAATTGCCGGTTTTTTAATTGTTTCAGTTCTTTTAATATTATTCAAAGAATTTATCATTTCACAGTATATACAACAGTCTC
>CALKJP010000057.1 GCA_937995645.1 uncultured Bacteroidia bacterium | reverse complement strand
CAAAAGCGTGTTGCATTGGCTAAATTAATTATTGATGAACCCCAATTAATCATCATGGATGAGCCAACCAATCATTTAGATTTGGATATGATTGAATGGATGGAAAGCTATTTGCAACGCAGCGATATTAGTTTACTGCTGGTAACACACGATCGTTATTTTTTAGATCGTGTTTGCACTGAAATTATTGAGTTAGACAATCAAACGCTGTATCGTTACAAAGGTAATTATTCTTATTTTATTGAAAAAAAAGCAGAGCGTGAGTTTAATGAAGCGCGTGAAATTGATAAAGCACGCAATTTAATGCGAAAAGAATTAGAATGGATTCGAAAAATGCCTAAAGCACGTGGCACTAAATCGAAATCACGCATCAGTGCTTTTTACGATTTAAAAGAAAAAGCCGGCCAAAAAACTACCGAACAAGATTTACAGCTCAATGTAAAAATGAGTCGCATAGGAGGCAAAATTCTGGAGCTTAAAAAATTATATAAAAACTATGGCGATAAAGTTATATTAAAAGGCTTTGATTATACCTTTAGAAAAGGCGAAAGAATTGGCATTGTTGGAAAGAATGGAATAGGCAAATCTACTTTTTTAAACATTTTAGCAGGCATAGAACAGCCTGATTCAGGAAAAGTAAATGTGGGCGATACCATTGTTTTTGGTTACTATTCACAAAAAGGCATAAATCTAAAAGAAGATAAACGCGTAATTGAAGTTGTAAAAGATATTGGTGAATTTATACCTATGGGCGATGGCAGTAAATTAAGCGCCTCGCAATTACTTAGCTTGTTTCAGTTTCCGCCTGAAATGCAATATACCTATGTTTCTAAGTTAAGCGGAGGAGAGAAGAAGCGATTGTATTTAATGACCGTGTTGATGAAAAATCCCAATTTTTTGATTTTAGATGAGCCCACCAACGACCTTGATTTACTTACGCTAAATACCCTCGAAGATTTTCTTGTTAATTTTCAAGGTTGCATTATCATTGTATCGCACGACCGTTATTTTATGGATAAGTTGGTAGATCAGCTTTTTATTTTTGAAGGTAATGGTGTAATTAAAGGCTTTACAGGAAACTATTCCGATTATCGCAATATGGAGCGAGAACAGCAAAAAGATGCTAAAGAAGAAAAGAAAGTAACTGATAAAGAACAAAAACAGCAAGAGCCTGTAACATCAGCTTCTTCTAAAGCAAAATTAAGTTTTAAAGAAAAATTTGAGTTGGAGCAAATAGAAAAAGAATTGCCAGTGCTTGAAAAGCAAAAAGAAGAATTAAATCAACAATTAATCAGCGGAATAAAAGAACATCAGAAAATAACAGAAATAGCAGATAAACTTGCCAAAGTAAGCGAAGAAATTGATTTTAAAACAATGAGATGGCTGGAGCTGAGTGAAAAGCAGTAACTAAAAAAAGCCCTATTAAGGGCTTTTTAAACCGAATTTTTACTAAATCGCGAAGCTAATTTTTCTAAACTATCGAGTAATTTTTTCAGTAAATCGAAGTATAATGTTATAGCTAATATTATTGACATACTCCAAATAACCATAATATTTACCCAAAAAGTATCAATATATTTACCAAATAATTTTTTACGAGGAGCAAAAAAGTGAGCGCGTATGCCGCTTGATTTTACAGGATCTAAAAATACCGGATCGGCACGTTGTATTAATTCATTTTTTTTCTCTAGTATTTTATTGAATTCGTTTTTGTTTTTTACCAAATCCGATAGGTTGTCGTTTTCGTAATTGTTTTTTAAAGCAATAAATTTTTCTTTGTCTTCAGGGGTTTTATTGTATTTGCTTACAATATTATCGCGTTCGTTACTTGCTTTGTTGTATTGGCGTATGTAGTGTTTTTGTAATTTATCTACATAAGTTTTAGCATAAGCAAAAACTTCTGGATTGTTGAATTGATCAACAGTTAATTTATCTAAGAAGTTTATTTCAACTTCTTCATTTATTTCTTTTTCAATGCTTAATTCGTTTCGTAATAAAGCCACATCGTTTTCAAACTGCTGACGCATTTCGGCTTTATTGTAGTTGTTTTCACAGGCATTTATTTTTTCACGAATTTTAGGAATCCAGAAATCTTTTTTAAAGCCGGCATTCGACATTATTTTGTCGTATTTGTAAAACTTGCGTTCGTATTTATTATATTTAAACTGATTTACAGCCAAAGCTTCAAATGCCCAGCGAGACGCCATCACTTCACCAGCAAGAGGCACCGTATTTTCTGCCGCAATAATAGGATTGAGTTTGTCAAATTTTACTATAACTCCGCTTAATAGTAATTGAGGAATAATTAAAAATGGAATTAAAATGTAAATGGTAACAGCCGAATTAAAGGCAGATGAAATATTTAATCCCAACATATTGGCAAAACACGATGTGGTAAATAAAATTAACCAATAATCTAAGGTCATTCCTTTAATTCCTAGTATAAAATTACCAATTAGTATAAAGCTGATTGTCTGAATAGACGAAAGGAAAAACATGATGGCTATTTTAGAAAATAAATAGCTTATGCGACTAAGATTAAGGAATGATTCGCGTTTTAATATTTTTCTGTCGCGTATTATTTCTTCGGCACTTACAGTTAATCCTATAAAAAGTGCTACTACAACAGCCATAAACAAGTAGGCGGGTATATTTTCATTTTCACGATAAATATATCCTATTGTATTTGAAACATCCGTGTTAAAATATCGAATTAAATAAGCTAGTATAAATGCCAGCAAAGGAGCTTCGAGCAAGTTTATTGCAAGGTATTGTTTATTGGTTAGTTTTGATAATACATCTCGTGTAATAAATACCTTAAATTGCTTAAACTTATTGGGAATTTTAAATGAAATTTCAGGAAGTTCTGATATTGCAACATTTTCAGGTACTTTTTGTTCCAGTTTTTCTTTATAAAAAGCATTCCATTCTTTAGGTGCAACTTTTCGGTTTCTTGTTGGATTACCATATTCATCAACAACTTTAGATTCTATGATATTAAATATTTGTTCAGGATTTACATTACCACAAGTAGGGCATTCGCTTTCTTCAGCATTTACATGGTTTACAAGTTGTTTAAAGTAAATAACTCCGTCAACCGGATTTCCGTAGTATATAGGATATCCACCTAAATCGAGTATCATTAATTTATCAAACATTTTAAAAATGTCTGATGATGGTTGATGAATAACCACAAATATTAATTTACCTTTTAATGAAAGTTCTTTTAAAAGGTCCATGATATTTTCAGAATCGCGCGATGATAAACCGGAAGTAGGTTCATCTACAAACATTACGGTTGGCTGACGGATTAATTCCAGCCCAATATTCAGTCGTTTTCGTTGACCTCCTGAGATTGTTTTTTCCAGAGGGCTTCCAACTTTTAAATCTTTGGTTTCGTATAAGCCTAAATCATTTAAAACATCAATTACTTTTTTGGCAATTTCATGATTGCTTAAATGATCGAAACATAGTTTTGCATTATAAAATAAGTTTTGGAAAACGGTTAATTCTTCAATTAATAAATCATCTTGAGATACGTACCCGATTACACCTTCAATTTTATCTTTTTGGTTATGTATATCGTATCCGTTTATTAAAACCTTTCCGGAAGTTGGTTTTTCATTTCCGTTTAATACGTTTAATAATGTAGATTTACCGGCGCCACTTCCTCCCATTATACCTATCATTTTTCCGGATTCTTCATGCATGTTTAGCTCATGTAATCCTACTTTTCCGTTTTTAAATTTAAATTGTATGTGATCGGCTGTAAAGGTTACTTTGGCTTTGGAAGAATCGCTTAAAAATGCGCTGATAATATCGCTGTAATATATAGGATTAGCTTTAGAACTTCTTATTGAAGCTCCTTGTGTTAAAATGTAGATTCTACCGGGAACAATGGTTTGTGCATTTAAATATAAATCCATCTGACCATTGTATGAAAGTGCATACATTCCTACACTTGGAATGTGTAGTATTTGTATTTGTCCTTGAAGTGTTTCGTTACATATATGTTTGGTGCGTTCCAGATTATTACTTTTCTGATTATTTATTATCAGAACTTTTGAGGAGTTGGGTATTTCTCCGTTTCGGGATTTTATAAATGCAAGGCATCGTTTAAATTCTTCTTCTTCGATGTTAAAGGTATCTGCAACTGTAGCAACAAATTCAAGCTCTTGTTCTGTAATATCATCGTTTGAATAGATAAATTCAAGCAAGCGCAAAAGCACAACTACTTTTTGTTTTTGTGCCAGTTCGCTGTTAATTTGTGTACAAATTTTTAAAATCTTAACGGAGTTTAACGATGTACGTTTTCGTGCTCCTTCTTTTTTAGCGGATATATTATGGTGTGCATCTAGAAATTCGTCAAATAGTTTAAGATATTCTACTACCTGCTCAGAGTTTAATTGCTGTTTTAGAAAAAGCTCTACTATAGCTCTTCCGTTATTGGTAATGCCGTCAACTCTTGCTATTATTGCAAAGAGTTGCATTAGGGCTTTTAATATCCTTTCACTCATAAATTAAAATAAAAAAAGACATTATAGTTATCGTATAATGTCTTTTCAGATAATATACATTTTAATTATTGTTTAAATCCAATTAACAAAACTGCACAACCGGAAGCAGCGTTTCCACCGGCTAGTTGTGCTTCTATAATTACATCTACAGTAGATTTTAAACGAAAATCCCAGTAAGGTGCATTTTTGTGTTCGTTGTTACTAAATAATAAGTTTCTTTCCTGATCGAAAACAGAGAAAATTAAATTACCATCTGATAATCCGCTGCAAGCAGCAATACGGTAGGTGCTACCTCCAAATAAGGTTACATGAAATTCTGCAACTTCCTGATCTAAAAGTAAGGCACGATAAGATTGTCCATCAGAAATGTATTTGGATGTCATGTGTTTTCCGCATAATGTAGCAATGGTGTCGCATTGTGCCGATGCTTTAGTAGCAAAAGTAAAACTGAATATTGCAATTGTTATTAGTGAGAATATATACTTTTTCATTTTTTTTATTTTAAATTGTTTTATACTATGTACATTATAGTGTAATTATCCTACAATTGATTTACGGATTTTAGCGATTTTATCAGAAATTGTTTTTAATTGATCTTCTGTAATACTTACTTCTGTTCGGCTGTTAATGGTAGTAATTTTATTTTCTACATCCGTAGTTGGTTTTTCATAAATGTAGATAAATTTAATATTATCAAAATCTCCGGCTAAATCAATTAGTGAATCTATAAATGCGGTAAAATCGGCATTGTTATAATAAGGACTTAGCATTTTAATTAAGTTTTCTATTGTTTTCTTTTGTTCACCAATACGTTTTATTACATCTTCGTTTTTAGAAACTTTAGCAACATTGGTTGCAAAATAGATACTTTCTACCCATCCACCGGCAAGTACTAAAGCTCCTAAATCATCGCGTTCGTTATTTTTTAAATAATTATCGCTTGCACGGTATGCATCTGAAACTAATGCCAATATAGTATCTTTATTGCCCATATTTTTTTCAAAACGGTCAACAAGGCTTAAATCAAAGGCTCCACTTACTCCTAATTCATCAGCTAATTTTCTAACTGAAGCAAGATATCCGATTGCATCTTGGGTTTGTTCATACATGGTTACATAACCTAAATCTGCCCCATAAACGCCAAGATTTAATGCCTTTTGAAATTTGGTACTGTAGTTCGAGTAGTTTTTAGGATCGTTTAATAAGGTTTTGTCGTAGTTTGCACCAACTTGTTTAATTAATATGGCAGTTTGGATAGGAGAGGGAATACTAAAAATTTCTCCATTAACTGTTAATAATGTAGCTTTTGTACTATCAAGTTTTTCAGTATCATTTGCTTCGGTAGTTTCAATATCTTCACCGCCACCACAACCAACAAATAAAATGGAAGTGGCTATTAATAATATACTTAATTTTTTGATTGTAAGTGTGTTATATTTCATATTGAATGTATTGTTTAATGCTTTTAAATTTGCTGCAAGTAATGAAAATTTTATTAATTCTCAAAGAATTTTTTATCGATAAAACAATTTTTTTAATGGATTAGTATAGATTTTTTATTGATTGTTTCGATTAAAAACATTCATTACTAATTGCTTTACATAAAATTTTATGAGTTTTTTTGTAAATTTGTGTTCTAACATTGAGTTTGTTTTTTTATGAAAATTATTCTTTTAGCTATAGTTTTACTTGCTATTGCTTTTGCAGGTATTGCTATTAAATTATTGGTAAAAAAAGATGGGAAATTTGCCGGTACTTGTGCCAGTAATAATCCAATGCTTCAGAAAGAAGGGGTTGCATGTAGTGTATGCGGTGCAATGCCGCAAGAGCAATGCAAAGGCGAAAATAAATAATCAGGTTTTTGCTTTAAATGACCATGTAAAGGTGAATTTTGCTATTGCATCGCCATTTTCGTCTATTCCAATAGAGCTAACGGTAATGATTTGAGGTTCTAAAGTTTTCACACTGTTTTCAATAGCATTTTTAATTTCCTTCCCTTCATGGCAGGTAAAGCTGATTTTTCCGGTTGCTTTTTTATAAAATTCAGCGGTATTTGCTACCACCAGCATTGATATAGCTGGCTTTCTGCCATATAAATGCATCATTGCCAAAACTCCGGTTGATAATTCTGCTGCCATAGACAGTGCTGCAAAATAAATTGAACGAAATGGATTTTTATTAATCCATTTATATTTAATTGTAGCAATTGCTTCTTTTGTATTGACAGATTCTAAGTTTACTCCTGCCAAAAAAGCCAATGGCAATTTACTGATTAATAACAATTTTAGTTTAAAACGGTTATTAATTAAATTAAAGAATATTTTTCCTTCCGGGTGTATTTCCATTAATTAGGCAATATTAAAGGAGTAATATTTTGATTAGTAATGTCGCTGCTAAGATTTACACAATTTAATCGGCCATTTTCGTAGTATAAATCTATCATAGCATCATCAAAACTAACGCGTCTTTCTCCCCAGTCATGGTCTTCAATATCCAATTCAGTATAACCGTTGGTTTTAAAAAGTTCAATGGCTTCTTTTTCGTTTAATTCAAAAATTTTAACTCCAAAAATTAAAGCATCAGGGTCTTCAATTTCGGCTGATGCAAATATGGAATTGTCCATTTCATCAAAAAAAATGGTAAGCCCCAAATCCCAGTATTGCCATATCAAAGAGGTAAGATCGTCATCTTCTTCCAATCGTTCTATTTCATCGGGTTCTCCTAAAATTTTTCTTACATCCTCTTGTTTACAACCAAATTTAAGGTTGTTAACTCCCTTTAGCGGGTATATATGTAGTACTTTTTCCATATGGTAAATATATTATTTATTTTAAAGGTGAATGAGGCTCAGCGGCAAAAGTTTTATAAACCATTTTATCCATCCATGCAGGAAAAAATTTATTAAGCAGTACCGTTAGTTTTCCTTGAGTAGTTAATACTAAATCGCGTTTACGATTTTTAATAGCATTGTATAAATGTTCTGCAACTTCTTCAGATGACATAATATTTTTTTCATCTACGGGCGAAACGCCCTGTTTGCTGCCATCGGCTGTAAGTGCCGTAAATCTGATATTTGAGTTGGTAAATCCCGGACATGCAACCAAAACGTGTAAGCCCTTTTTCATGGTTTCAATTCTAATGGATTCCAGAAAACCTTGCATGGCAAATTTGGACGAAGAATATCCTGTTCGGGCCGGTAAGCCTTTATATCCTGCAATAGATGAAATACCTACTAGTGAACCTTTGCTTTTAATTAAATATGGTAAGGCGTATTTAGTACAATATACCGTTCCGTAAAAATTTATGTCCATTACTTTTTTAATAACCGACAAATCAACATCGCTAAATAAAGCACGCATAGAAATACCTGCATTATTAATAAGAACATCAATTTGTCCGAAATTTGAAACAGCAGAGTCAATTAACTTTATACAATCCTTTTCAATTGAAACATCACCTGATACAGCAATGATGTTAGAATTTTTAGTTTGCTTTTTTATTGCTTCTGTAACTTCATTTAATTGATTTTCGTTTCTGGCATTTAAAACTATTTTAGCCCCATTTTTAGCAAACACTTCTGCTGTGGCTTTTCCAATACCTGATGAGGATCCGGTTATAATTATTACTTTATCTTTCATTCGTTAAATAAAATTCTACACAAACCTACGTATTTTAAGTAAATCTGAAACATGGCAAATTGTATTTTATCAGGCCAAATTGTTTTCTTTGCACTAAAAAATGTAGATGTATGAAATTAATTGAAGTAAAGTGTAAACAGGATATTGCTGATTTTCATAAAGTCCCTTATATTATTTATAAAGAAGATAAAAACTGGATACCTCATTTAAAGCAGGATGTAGAAAAAGTATTTGATCCGAAAAAAAATAAATTGTTTTCTGAAGGAGGAAAAGTTATTCGTTGGAATTTAAAAGATAACAATAGAAATTTAATTGGCAGAGTAGCTGCTTTTGTTAATCCTAAAACCGCTCACACATTTAAGCAGCCAACGGGAGGTATGGGCTTTTTTGAATGTATAAATGATGAAAAAGCAGCTTTTATTTTATTTGATGCTTGTAAAGAATGGCTGCAAAAACAAGGTATGGAAGCCATGGATGGCCCTATAAATTTTGGAGAAAAAAATATGTTTTGGGGATTATTGGTTGAAAATTTTACTGATATAAATTCGTATGGTATGAATTATAATTTGCCTTATTACCGTAATTTGTTTGAAAAATATGGTTTTCAAACCTATTATGAACAATGGATGTATAAGCGCGATTTAAGTATTAGGGCACAACCAATTTTTCAAAGAAAATATAATCAGTTAAAAGACGATCCGGATTATGAAGTAACTAATATTCGCGGTAAGTCGCTTGAAAAAGTGGCGGATGATTTTAGAGAAGTGTATAACTCTGCTTGGGGTAAACACGATGGATTTAAAGAACTTAGCAGAGATGCAGCCATAAAAATTATGAAAGCCATGAAACCCGCGCTGGATAAAGATATTGTGGTATTTGTATATTATAAGAAAAAGCCAATAGCTTTTTGGGTAAATATTCCTGAGTTAAATCAAATTTTTAAATATGTAAATGGGAATTTAAACTGGTTGGGTAAATTAAAATTTTTATATCACAAATGGCGTCATACA
>CALKJP010000056.1 GCA_937995645.1 uncultured Bacteroidia bacterium | reverse complement strand
GGATTTTCCATTACATACTTTACAATAAGAGGCATTATTTCTTTTATTTTACTCCATTCCGGTTGAAGATAAAGTTGAATATTTCCTTTAATCTTAGCAGCTTGTTCTTCTGCCCAAACAAAATCGTGCTTGTTATGAATTATTACTTTTAATTCGTTAGCTCGATTGTAAATTTCATCCAAAGGGGGCATTGTTTTTTTGGGCGAAAGACAAATCCAGTCCCATATGCCGGTTAAAGGATAAGCACCTGAGGTTTCAATATGGGTTTGAAACCCTTTTTCTTTTAACTTTTGTGTAAGATATTCCATTGGGTATATACCCGGCTCTCCTCCAGTTACCACAATTGTTCTGGCAGGAAATTTTAAAGCATTTTCAACAATTAAATCAGTGCTGGTTAATGGATGTAAATTTGCATCCCAACTTTCTTTAACATCGCACCAGTGGCAACCCACATCACAGCCTCCTACTCTTATGAAATATGCGGCTTTACCGGTATGATAACCTTCGCCTTGTATGGTATAAAATTCTTCCATTAAGGGTAATGTTTTACCGCTTTTATCTTTTACAACCGGTTTTTCTAATTGATTTTTCAATATATTAAATTTATTTTTTGCAAAAATAATCAATAAAGCGCCTTGAATAATTAAAAAGTATTTTTATTACTTTTACTTCTTGTTGAAAATGTCTGAGAATATACAGCGATATAAAATTGAAGCCCCCGCCATTCCTACCGGTAACGTATATATGTTTACTACTGATTTTGGAGTGCGCTACGAAGTTCGTTTTGGACGTAAGCAGGATAATTTTTTATGGGCAACCATTGTATTTGGTGTTTTAAACGAAGAGTATGAAGGCGAAGAATATGTTGTAACCAACAAAGGCGATGTTTATAGAGTAATGGCAACCATATCAGATATTGTAAAAATTTACATGGAACAACACCCCAATGTAAATACCTATGAATTTTGCGGTGAACCAAACAAAAACACTCCGGCAGATGAACCTACTACACGTACTAAGCTCTACATTCGTTATTTAGATTATATTTTTGGCCCGGGCTGGGACAGAGAAATAATTGGCAATCGTGTAATTGTTTCTAAAATAAAAAAATAATTATTTCAAAAATTTTCTTCTCGAAAACTCAGAACAAATTATTCCCGTTGCTACGGATACATTTAATGATTCGGATCCTCCCAGTTTGGGTATGAACAAAGGTTTATCTATAAATTCTATTAAATTTTCATGTATGCCTTTAGACTCATTCCCCATTAAAAGTATTCCATTATTGCTTAATTCTGCATCATAAATAACTTCTCCGTTTAATAAAGCTCCATATATAGAAATACCTTTATTTTTTTGATTTTTCAGAAAGTCTTCCAAATTTGTGTAATAAACTTTTACACGTAAAAAAGCCCCCATTGTAGCTTGTATAACTTTAGGATTAAAAACATCAACACAATTATCGGAACATACTATGGTATTTATTCCAAACCAGTCAGCTATTCGCATAATGGTTCCCATATTTCCCGGATCCTGAATTGTATCGAGCGCAAGAACTAAATTATCATCCATACTAAAATTATTTATGGAAGGATAATGCACCGGCATCAATGCAAGGGCTTCGTTGGGTGTATGTAAAAATGAAATCTTATTTAACTCTCCATTGTTTACAACACTTATTAATTGTTCATTTTGATGAAACAAATCATCGTTCTTTTCAATCCAGTTTTTTGTAACATAAACTTTAGCAAAAGCAACTTTTGCATTTAAAATTTCAGCAACAATTTTTTCTCCTTCGGCAACATATAAGCCATGTTGAATTCGGTATTTTTTTTGCTCTAAAGAGCGTATTAATTTAATTTGTGCATTAGAAAGCATATAAAGCATTAAATGATATTTTTGTAAAAATAATCAGAACCTTATTCAAACGCTAACTAAATATTATTTTGTGCAATACAGAGGATTACATTTGGTTTTCCTCGCCCTAATTACTTTAGGAATTTTATCTTGTAAATCTACCAAACGAGTACCCGAAGGACAATATCTTTTAGTTAAAAACACCATTCATATTAATGGCAAGGTACATAACATTGAAATGGATGAGCTGGAAAGTATTATAAAGCAAAAACCCAATAAACGTATTTTAGGGGTTTTACGTTTTCATTTATCTGTTTATAACTTGGCTGATAACGGTAAAGATACAAAAGTGAGAAATTATTTTAAAAACACCATTGGCGAAAAGCCGGTAATTGTAGATTCTATGCTTACTATAAAATCAAAAAAACAATTACAACTCTATATGTTTAAAAAAGGGTATTTTAATGCCAGTGTTACAGATACCACTGTTTATCATAAAAAGAAAGCATATGTTACTTACAATATAACTCCACAAACCCCTTATAAAATTAATGAAGTTATTTATGAAATTGCAGGAAATTCAGTAAGAGCAAATGTATTAGCAGACACAATTAATTCAAAAATTAATAGCGGAGATAATTATGATGAAGATATATTAAGCGATGAGCGCGACCGTATTACTCGTATGCTTAAAAACAGTGGATTTTATGACTTTTCATCAGATTTTATTCACTATGCAGTTGACAGTAACCTTAACAATCACAAGGTAAATATTTATTTAAAAATATACAATCCTCCTTCTGCAGATACATCTATTACTGTTGAACACAAAAAGCATTACATTAACAAAATTTATGTTATACCAAATTACGATAGTAAAAATCCAAGAGCAACATACAAAGATACATTATACTATAATGGTTATTACTTCTTATATAACAATGATTTTTTATATCGCCCCAGCGTTATTACGCAACATATTTTTATAAAGGAAAACGAATTATACATACAACGCAATGTTGAAGAAACATTTAAAAAACTGAATGATTTAAAAGCCTTTAGAGTAAACAATATTTTATTTACTGAAAACAAAAATGCAAGCATTAATCACCCGGTGCTTGATTGTTATATCTATCTTACTCCATACACACGGCAAAGTGTTACTACTGAGCTGGAAGGCATATCCAGAGCCGGTACCGGCCAATTGGGTACAGCTGTAAACATTGTTTATACAAACCGAAACTTATTTGATGGTGCCGAAAATTTAGAAGTAAAATTAAGAGGTGGTATGGAGTTTCAACCATCCATCACCAATGTATCTACTCAAAATATTCCTCAAACATCTTTCAGTTATTTTAATACTCAGGAATGGGGCCCGGAAGTAAACCTGC
>CALKJP010000055.1 GCA_937995645.1 uncultured Bacteroidia bacterium | reverse complement strand
GCAAATTTATACTTTTTTAATTAATTTGCCAATTTTTATCTAAAATAATTACTACCATGCCTTAATTTCAATATTATCAATTGCCAATCGTGTTGCTAAAGAATCTTTTTTAGCTCCCCTGCCTGTCAGCATAAATATAATTTCATTGTTGGGTATAGAATCATAGTGCTGAATATACATAGGCTCTGACATAATGGTTCTGGGAATTTTTTTCCCGAATGAATAATCGTAAACCAATTCTTTGTTTTTCATATAATCTTTTAATGAGTAGCTAATACGCTGCCCTCGGTAATGCACTATTAAATCATTGCTTGATGCTGCATTTTTGGTATTGGTTTCTACACGAATTTTCATCTGAATTTTACGTAATGCTCCTTTGGGTGAAGCAGGAAGTTGTTTTTTGGCAATTACGGTACCTTTTACAATTTCAATATTCATTAAACCATTGAGCGATTCCACTTTTCCTATAAAAGATGTATCTGTACCGCTTATATGTGGAATTTGCTGAATTTCCCAACCGGATAAATCGTTCATTGCATCGAAATAATCCAGCTCTTTTTTATCAAAACCTTTATTGCATGAAAAAAGAAAGAAGGAAGAAAGGCTGATTAGGGCAATTTTTTTAATCATCTGAATACGATTTAAAAACATTAAGGCTAAATTACACATTAAATCTGAAATGCATTATATCTCCATCTTGAACAATATACTCCTTTCCTTCTACTCTTAGTTTTCCATTATCACGACAGGCAGCTTCTGAACCAAATTTAATAAAATCGTTATACGAAATTACTTCGGCACGAATAAATCCTTTTTCAAAATCGGTATGAATTACACCTGCAGCCTGTGGAGCTGTCCATCCTTTTTCTATTGTCCAAGCTCTAACTTCTTTAACTCCTGCGGTAAAATATGTTTGAAGATTTAATAATTGATAGGCTGCTTTAATCAGTTTGTTTACACCGGGTTCATCTAATCCTAAATCTTGTAAAAACATTTGTCGTTCTTCATACGATTCTAATGCAGCTATTTCTGCTTCCATGGCTGCGGTTATAATAATAATCTGAGCGTTTTCATCTTTTACGGCTTCTCTTACGGCATCTACATGCTGATTACCTGTTTTTACAGATGCCTCATCAACATTACACACATATAAAACCGGTTTGTCTGTCAATAAATTCAAATCGGAAATTAAAGCTCTGTCATCATTGTTTATTGGAGCTGAACGTACTGACTGTCCTTTTTCCAAATGCTCTTTTACAATGCTTAAAATTTCAAAACGCTTTTTAGCATCTTTATCCCCTCCGGTTTTTGCTTGTTTTTCAACTCTCTGAATGCTTTTTGTTACCGATTCATGATCTTTCAACTGTAATTCGGTATCAATTATCTCTTTATCTCTAACAGGATTTACAGAACCATCTACGTGTACTACATTAGGGTCATCAAAACAACGTAAAACATGTAAAATAGCATTTGTTTCGCGAATATTAGCCAAAAACTGATTTCCTAAACCTTCGCCTTTACTTGCTCCTTTAACCAATCCGGCAATATCCACTATTTCTACTGTTGTTGGCACTATTCTTTCAGGCTTAACAAGCTCTGCCAGTTTAGTTAAACGTTCATCTGGAACTGTAATTACTCCTACATTGGGTTCAATAGTACAAAAAGGGAAATTTGCAGCTTGAGCTTTTGCATTTGTTAAACAGTTAAACAAAGTAGATTTACCAACATTGGGAAGACCTACAATACCACATTTTAAAGCCATGAAACGTATCTAATTAATTGGGGCGCAAACCTACATGATTTTGATGGAATATGCAATTTGTATAAAAATACTAATTTTGGCGACCACAAAATTTACAGATATAGTATGAAAAACATATTTAATTCCACAATAGTTATTGCTTGCGCTACGATAATTGTTGCATGTAATAAAACTGATGAAACTACCTTAAATGATACTTCTATGAACCCATTTTTTAAAGAATTTGATACTCCATTTGGTGTACCACCTTTTGATTTAATAAAAATTGAACACTACAAACCTGCTTTTGAAGAAGGTTTTAAACAACACAAAGCGGAAATAGAAGCCATAATTAATAACTCTGAAAAAGCTTCGTTTGAAAATACCATAGTTGCTCTTGATCGTGCAGGGCAATTATTAAACCGAGTATCAAATGTGTTTTTCAATTTAACATCTGCAAACACAAACGATACTTTAGACCAAATTGAAACTGAAATTGGTCCATTATTTTCAAAACATAACGATGAAATTTACATGAATTCAAAATTATTTGAACGTGTAAATGCCGTGTGGGAACAAAAGGAAAAACTTAATTTAAATGAAGAACAAAAAAAATTGTTAGAAAAAAATTACAAAGCATTTGTAAGAAACGGTGCAAAATTAAACGATACCGATAAGACTAAGCTAAGCGAAATAAATCAGGAAATATCTAAACTTACAATAAAATTTGGACAAAATACTCTTGCCGAAGTAAATGAATACAAATTGGTGGTTGAAGATAAAAATCAATTAAAAGGCTTACCCGAAGAATTGATTTATGCAGCTGCCGAAGATGCTAAAGCTGCAGGCTTAGAAGGTAAATGGGTATTTACACTTCAAAACCCAAGTGTAATACCGTTTTTGCAATATGCCGAAAATAGAGCATTACGAGAAAAAATTTGGAATGCTTTTCAAAACAAAGGAAATAACAACGATAAAAATGATAATAAAGACATTATTATAAAACTCGTAAACCTTAGAATGCAAAAAGCAAAACTTTTAGGTTACGAAACCTTTGCTCATTATGTACACGAAGAACAAATGGCAAAAAATCCTGAAAATGTATATAAGCTTTTAAATGACCTGTGGACTCCTGCATTAGAGGTTGCAAAAGCCGAAGCTAAAGAACTTCAGGAAATGATGAACAAAGATGGCATAAAAGAAAATTTACAACCGTATGACTGGAGATACTATGCTGAAAAAGTAAGAAAACAAAAATACAATATAGATGAACAGGAGCTTAAACCTTACTTTAGTTTAAATACTGTTAGAGATGGAATTTTTATGGTATGCAAAAACCTATATGGTATTACATTTAAAGAATTAACCGATCTGCCAAAATACCATGAAGATGTAACAGCTTATCAGGTATTAGAAAAAGATGGTTCGCACATTGGAATACTTTATATGGATTTTCATCCGCGCCCAAGTAAAAGAGGTGGTGCCTGGATGACCAGCTACAGTGATCAGAAAATGGTAAATGGTAAACGAGTAGCTCCGGTAATATCTATTGTATGTAATTTTTCTAAGCCTACAGCTGACGCACCGGCACTTTTAACATTTGATGAAGTAGAAACCTTTTTCCATGAATTTGGACACGCATTACATGGCTTATTATCAAATGTAAATTACAACCAGTTGGCGGGTACAAATGTACCTACTGATTTTGTAGAGTTACCATCGCAAATAATGGAAAACTGGGCTGGAGAACCGGCTGTATTAAAAATGTTTGCCAAGCATTATAAAACAGGAGAAGTAATTCCGGATGCTCTGATTGAAAAAATGCAGAAAAGCGGTAAATACGGACAAGGATTTGCTACAACAGAATATTTAGCAGCAGCATTACTCGACTTAGAATACCACACTATAAATGAAGAACTAAAAACTAATCCTAACGAATTTGAAAAATCAGCAATGAACAAACTGGGATTGATAGATGAAATAATTCCACGATATAGAAGCACCTATTTTAACCATATTTTTGCAGGTGGATATTCTGCCGGATATTACAGTTATATATGGTCTGGCGTTTTAGATACCGATGCATTTGAAGCCTTTAAAGAAACTTCATTATTTGACCAAAAAACTGCAGAAGCATTCCGTAAAAATGTATTAGAAAAAGGAGGTTCAGCCGATCCTATGGAATTGTATAAGCGTTTTAGAGGCAAAGAACCATCAATTGAACCTCTATTAAGAAAGCGTGGATTAATAAGCATGCAAACATTAAATTAAACCTTCTTTCAGAAAAATAATTATTCACTAAAAACCTGTCGTATGACAGGTTTTTAATTTATTAATTCCTCCATAACTGATAAAAAATGCCATTTAAATTCAAGCAATTTGAAGTTGATGACAGCCTATGTGCCATGAAAATTGGCACTGATGCTGTATTGTTAGGTGCATGGACTAATTGCCAAAAGGCAAAAAAAATTTTAGATATTGGAACAGGCAGCGGAATATTAGCGTTAATGATGGCGCAAAAATCACAAGCAGAAATTACAGCTATAGAAATTGAAGAAAATGCCTGTAAACAAGCGCAGATAAATTTTGAAAAATCGAAATGGAAAAACAAGATTCAATTAAAACATACTTCATTGCAACATTTTAGTTCTGAATACACCAATAAGTTTGATGTAATTATCAGTAATCCGCCTTATTTTATAAATTCCTTAAAACCCGATAAAACAAACCGTGCAATTGCCCGACATTCCGATACATTAAATATAAAAGACTTATTCAATTGCAGCGCTAAATTAATGCATTCAAAAAGTACATTAAATATTATTTTTCCAGCTGAGCATAAAGAAGAAC